>JAGRJP010000323.1 GCA_020442665.1 Lysobacterales bacterium | reverse complement strand
CTTATTATCGCAAAGCTCAAAAAATCAGAAGACTGATCGTGAATGATTTTGCCTCTGCTTTTGAGAAAGTCGATGTCATTGCAGCACCAGTATCGCCTGAAGTGGCATTTGATTTCAATGCCAAAAAAGATCCGGTTAGTATGTACAACGAAGACATATTTACCATTCCTTCTTCACTTGCCGGCTTGCCATGTTTGTCAATGCCGATTGGATTGGTTGATGGTTTGCCGGTTGGATTGCAATTAATTGGGAATAAATTACAAGAAAGCCAAATTCTGAATGTGGCATATCAGTATCAACAAAATACTGAGTTTCACCGTTTAGTGCCGGAGGGATATGATGAGTAATATTCAATGGGAAACGGTTATCGGGCTTGAAATTCACACTCAATTGAAAACCAAAAGCAAACTCTTTGCGGGTACGAGCACTCAGTACGGAGCTTCTCCAAATTCACAAGTGAGCTTGTTGGAAGCAGCCGTTCCCGGAACATTGCCTGTTTTTAATGAAAAAGTACTCCGTTATGCGATTCGTTTTGGTTTGGCAATTGACGCGAAAGTGATTGCCAAAGAGTCCCGTTTTGACAGGAAAAATTATTTTTATCCCGATTCTCCCAAAGGCTATCAAATCACTCAATTGAAACATCCGATAGTTGAACATGGAACCGTGATTATTCAGACAGAAGACGGTGAAAATAAAACAATCCGTGTTAATCGAGCCCATATCGAAGAAGATGCCGGCAAATCAGTTCATGATAAATATGCCGATTATTCGGGAATAGATTTGAATCGTTGCGGAACTCCATTGATTGAGATTGTTTCTGAACCGGATATGTCGAATGCCAAAGAAGCAGTCGCTTATATGCGGGAAATTCACACCATTGTGACTCATTTGGGAATTTGTGACGGAAACATGCAGGAAGGTTCTTTTCGTTGTGATGCGAATGTTTCGGTTCGACCGATTGGGCAAAAAGAACTGGGAACACGCACCGAACTGAAAAACATTAATTCTTTCCGCTTTGTTGAAAAAGCCATTAATGTGGAAGTTAAAAGACAAATTAAACTTCTGGAGTCCGGTGAAAAAGTCACTCAGGAAACTCGCTTATATGACTCGGATAAAAATGAAACCCGAGCTATGAGGAGTAAGGAAGAGGCAAACGATTACAGATATTTCCCTGATCCGGATTTATTACCTGTGGTGATTGATCAGTCCTACATAGACAATGAACGACAATTTATTCCGGAGTTTCCTGCGGCGAAACAGGCTCGTTACATTGCTGAGCTTGGGCTGAAAGAAGAAGATGCTAAAATTATCGCTAATGATAAAGAGTTATCAGGACTATTTGACGAGACTATCTCCCTACAAAAACAATCAACTCCACAGATGTGTGCGAATATGTTGTTGGGCGAATACAGTTCGTTGTTAAAAGCCGATGATGGTAACTCTGACAAGCCCGTATCTTCAGCTCAATTCTCTAATCTTTTGGAAAATTTGGCAGCCGGAAAAATTTCGCACAAAATCGCAAAAGTGATTCTGGAAAAAATCTGGAATACAGAGATTTCAGCCGATGAAATTATTGAGAAAGAAAGTTTGGCTCAGGTTTCCGATAGTGGCGAGTTGGATCAGATTATCAAAACATTGGTTGAAAACAACCCATCGCAATTTGATGAATATAAGCAAGGCAATATGAAGATGTTTAATTTCTTTGTCGGCCAGGTAATGAAACAAACAAAAGGCAGAGCGA
>JAGRJP010000033.1 GCA_020442665.1 Lysobacterales bacterium | reverse complement strand
CAAGTTGCCGGGATTGCCGTCGCATTAGACAGGCAGGAAAAAGGGCAGGGTGAGTTATCGGCAATCGGAGAGCTTCAAAAACAATTCGGACTTCAAACCGTGGCTATTGCATCTTTGGATGATTTGATTCGATTTTTGGCAGATGATGAAGAAAAGCTGAAAAAAGTACAAAATTACAAAAAGCAGTACGGTGTTTAGTCGTTGAACTCTAAAGTCATAGTGTTACAGAACTATGAATTTAGCCTGATTTTCCTTTCAATATGTAAGATATTGTAAACTCAACCGTTACGCAATTTGTTTTCTCCTCCCAATCAAATATAATGAAGTTGGAATTGAATGGAAAAATTGTTATGAAACTACTAAAATCACCTGTAACCGTTATTTTATTGTGCATATTTGTAAATTCAATAGCTGCACCACCTGACCCAAATATTACAGATGTTGTTCTGAATGAACTGCTTTTTAACCCGGGAGATATTTCACCTGTTACAAATCTTGGGCAAGATTGTGATGGAGATGGTGTTTACGAAGAAGATGGGTCTTCTAATGGAAACAACGCAGATGACGAATTTATTGAGTTTTACAACAATGGTGCCACCGATGTTGATTTATCAGGTTATTGTATATCAAATAATCAGGTACAAAACGGAGATCCATCAGTAGGCACAAACAATAGCTGGCTGATTCCACCAGGCGTTACAGTTCCCGCCGGAGGGTTTTACCATATTTGTGGTGAAGATGATGGGCGTGGATTTGGTTTCAGTATTGCGGATTCAAGTGGTAATCAAGTATCTCAATTCAGTAACAACTCTGGAACAAATACTTGGGCGTCTTTATATGAACCAACCACACCGGGTGATTGCACAAGCGGGGTGCAAACTGTTATTTTTTCTGAAGATTATGGTGATGGTGAATCAAATGGCGAGCCATTTCTCCGTTGTTTCACAGATGGAGTTAGTCCCCTCGGGTTTTATGATGATGGGTCTGGGAATTTTTATGTTCCAACGCCCGGTTCTGCCAACTGTACCATCGCAACACCTGTGTATGTGAATTCCGTCAAATATCAAGATAATATTGTTTCTTGGCAAACAGGCCTTGAATTTAAGCATTTGGGATTTAATCTTTACGACTCCAATGGCAATAAGCTGAATCAAAAACTCATTGTTGCACATCAACCTAACAACTACTCTTTCGGATTGAAGGAAATTAATCCCGATGCTGTAATTCTCGCTTCGGTTGATACTGATGGTACTGAACATCGTTTGGACTATGTACTGAAAAATACACAATATGGAATTGAAGAAAAAAATGTAAACATCGATTGGAGTCAATCTAAGCATGAAAAAATACTGGAAAGCAGCGCTAGAATTTATCAAACTCAAATTAAGGTTCTGGTCAGTGATTCAGGAATTCAACGGGTTTTAGTTTCGGACTTATTATCACAAAACTTCAATGTTGTTGGAAAGTCGATAAAAAACCTTCAACTCACACGCAATAATGAGACTATTTCACTTTATTTAGATTCAAATTCCAAATCAATCTCGAAAAATGATGCGATCTATTTTTTGGGTGATAAAGCAAGCTCCATTTACAGTGATGAAGCCATTTACACATTGAGAATAGTTCAAAATAATACAAATAGAATTCAAGAAGCGAAAGCGGCACCGAATTACAGCTCTGACAGTCCTAAGTTTTATGTTGCTAATCAAACGATTGAAGAAAATAATCATTACGAGTTTTCCAGTTCCTCATCTGATCCTTGGATGATGAAAAAGTTATTAGTTTATACAGAACCAAAAACTACATCCTGGCAATTTGAGCTTTCAGCACTGGCTGAAGAATATGTCAGTCCAACCAATCCTGTGACTGTTTCTGCCAATATTGTTGGCGTAACGGACTTTCCGGGAACAAATGATGACCATAATATTGGCTTGCAAATTAATGATAGCGAAACCGTATTCCAGACATTTGATGGACAACAGGAAGTTGATATTTTTAACTATGCCTCAAATGTAACGAATAACTCCTTATCAGTTCAACTCTTTCAGCCCGGCGATAGCGGTTACGATTATGACTTGGTGAATCTTAATAAATTTAATGTAACTTATCCTCGTCGTTTTATTGCTAATGAAGGACAAATTGATTTTGAAGGTGTAGCGAGTGAACATTATCAAATTGAAGGGTTTAATAGTGATGATTTACTTGTTTTTTCAAAAACAGCAAATAAAA
>JAGRJP010000322.1 GCA_020442665.1 Lysobacterales bacterium | reverse complement strand
TATTTCCTGAACCCGGAGTCAAAAACACACGAGCTATTGAAGATTTACGTCTTCCGGTACCATAATATTGTTGATTAGCCATGTTACTTCGCTCCTATTACTAATGGTTTTGGTTGTTGTGCTTCATGTGGATGATTAGGACCGGCGTAAACTTTCAGTTTGCGGTACATTGTTCTTCCCAATGAATTTTTTGGCAACATGCCTTTTACAGCCGTTTCAATAACCAACTCAGGATGTTTTTGTAATTGTTTTTCCAAAGTTATCGATTTCAAGTTACCGATGTATCCGGTGTGCTTGTGATAAACTTTGTTTTTCATTTTTGTGCCTGTTACAGCTAATTTCTCAGCATTGATAACAACAATGTAATCACCGGTATCAACATGAGGTGTGTAAACAGGTTTGTGTTTGCCGCGTAAACGTCTAGCGATTTCAGCTGCCATTCTACCTAAAACTACGTTTTCGGCATCAATGACAAACCATTCACGCTTGACTTCATCGGCTTTTGCACTAAAAGTTTTCATTATAATATGCTCCTTAGCATTCATCGTGAACAAACTAAACCCCGTACCTGGAACTTTGATTTGCACACTTGTTTATATTACTAGTTTTAATGAAGTAAGTTTGAAAATTCAGTGATATCGAATCTTCGCGCCAAATTCAAGAGCGGGCATATTACTTGACTGCACGCAATAATGCAATGATTTATCAACAATTAGCGTAAACAGTTGGTATTTAATACTGTTTGAATTATACAAACAATTCATGAGCTTTACTTAAAGGAATTTATTCCTATCAAAATGAAGTAGATATTTATGTTTTTGATTTGTTCAGTTAAAGTATCAGTATCAAAACAAAATAATAATTTTAATCAGGGGATTATAATGAAACTTACAATTACGCTCACTGGCTTTATATTGATTTTAAGTTCATGTTCACAAGAAAAGGTTAGTGTTGATTCAAAACCTTCACAAGGCGATTATTGGGCTGTCAGATATGGTTATCCAACTATGCAAGTCGACCCGGCATGGTTTGTTGAAGGTAGAAAGCAACATGAAAAAGTGCTTGCGAAAATTCCAAGTATGACTCACTCAAGCCGTTCAGCAATTTCAGATTTATCAACATTTAGTTTTACCGCTTTAGGTCCTAAACCTTTGAATACCTTTGGTGGAAGTTCATTTGCAGGTCGAGTGAATGTGATTGTTTCCCATCCAACTGATTCTCAAATTGCCTATCTGGGAGTTGACGGTGGCGGAGTCTGGAAAACCAGTAATTGTTGTGATGTGAATACAACATGGACCAATGTCACTGATAATTCTGCGGTTGTCGGCGGAGCTATCGGAGATTTGTATCTTGATCCCAATAATCCCGATATTATTTATGCCGGAACCGGAGATTTAAGGTATGGATCATACTCTTTCGGAAGCGCAGGCTTATTAAGATCGAAAAATGGCGGAATCACCTGGGAAATTCTAGGTGAAAGCGAATTTTCTCCTTATCGAAATCAAGCTCCCGGAGAGTTTCCACAATACCAGGCCATTGGTAAAGTCCGAAGCAATCCATTAGACTCCACTCAAATCGTAGTTGGAACAAAGACAGGATTGTTTTTTTCCTATGATGATGGTTTAAACTGGACAGGGCCTTGCTTAACCAATGCATTTACTGATCAACGTCAGGATATTACAGGAATTGAGGTTGCAGCAACAGGAGATATTTATGCAGCAGTTGGTACTCGTGGACACCCGACGACTGTACAACCAGACTTAGGACTGAATGGCGCTAATGGAATCTATAAAACATCATTTCCGGCATCCGGTTGTCCAACTTGGAGTCTGGTCACACATTCGGGTAATGGATGGCCTACAGGAACAGGTTCTGGAACTCCTTTTCCAACTAATTCTTTAGGAAGAATTGATATCACAATGGCACCATCAGACAATGATGTTTTATATGCTCAGATCGCAAATATCAGCACCAGAGAGGTTCTGGGCGTTTGGAAAACTACCGACGGAGGCACCCAATGGACACAAACGGCAACTACTTCTGATATTGGCGGCTGTGATGACGGAGGAACACAAGCCTGGTATGATATGGGTATGGCTGTTTCTCCGAATGATTCTGATATTGTTTTTCTTTCAGCTGTTGACTTATTCAAATCTTCAAATGGTGGAGATACATTTGTGAACAGTACTTGTGGTTATTCTTCCGGTTCATTAGGTGATTTTGTACATGTGGATCATCACGCAAGAACTTTTGTGGCCAACGATCCGACAAAACTATTGCTAGGTTCTGACGGCGGTGTTTACTACACTGGGAATGCCGATGAGGCCAATCCCAGAG
>JAGRJP010000321.1 GCA_020442665.1 Lysobacterales bacterium | reverse complement strand
GGCCCGGCATGAATCACCGCCAAACCGTTGATTTCGCCAACCAGTTTATCTTTAGTGAAAATATTGATAGTGCCGCTACTAATCATTTCCTGAAACTTTTTTGATGAAAGTCCGGCTCGTTTTTTGGTTCGGGCAATCGCTTGTTTGATATGTGTCCCGCAAATGATTTTCGCATTTGCATTTTCCGCCAGATAATGTCCTTCTCTGGCCAAATCAGCAACTCGCGAAAAATTTGTGGTGAGTTTGTCTTTTTGAGCACAGATTCGAGCACCATGTTCGACTAATGCGGCAATAGCCGACTTATCGAATGGCAACAAATTTTCTTCAGTCGCCAGTTTAGCAATGACGACGGCGTAATTATCATACCCTCGAAGATTGCGATTGATTACAGTATCAAAATCAACCAAAACCTTGAAGAGTTCAGGGAAATCAGGGTCGTAATTATCAAGCATGTAGTAAGTTTCAGAATCGCCGATCAAAATCACCCGAATGTTAACTTTAATTGGTTCGGGTTTTAAGGTTGGTTGTGAAAACGGCCATGCCATTTCAGCCGGAACAATCTCAAGCAATTGATTTTTTAGTGTGCGAATCAGTATTTTCCAGGCTCCGGGCTCGGATAATAAATCTCTGGCATCAAGAATTAAAAATCCGCCATCTGCGCGAAGCAAAGTTCCGGCAGTGATGCTCATGTGGTCGGATAGCTCGGGTCCTTTTTCACTCCATTTGGCTTCAATTGTTCCCAGTAATTTATTCAATGCAGGTACACGTTCGACAATAATTGGGCATCCGGTGTCTTTTTTATGGCAAACCAGAATATTGACGCTGTAGCGTAAGTGTGGATAAAACGAGTCCTTTTCCGAGTAAAAAAACTGTTCGATAACATCCTCACAAACGTCATGCAAATATTCTGCAACAGCTTGAGTATGGAATTTCTTGGATATTTCAGCAGTTTCTGCATGAAGAGCTTGTCTTATTTTTGATTCATACAAATCCTGAGTGTCTTCGCCACTTTGGTATTTAACCCGATTGATTTGTGAAATCAAAGATTTGAGCTCTTCGGAATATCTAGCCAGATTTTCCTGAGTTTTTTTGACTTGCTCCTCTGTGATTTTATTGTTTTGAATCAGCTCCTGCCATTCTGTCGGGTTGACCGGTTTATTTTCAAAAAGCGGAGATAAAACTGTTTGCACGCCGGTTTCTGATTTAAAGTTCACCATTGCTAGATTATTTTTTGAAAGTTCGGTTTCAAATGGAAGAGTAATTTCTTTTATTTTATCGCTGGCTTGATTCTCAATTTCAGACTTGCGGTTCTTCACATCTTCACTTTCCAAAATTTCATGCAATTCTTTACGGACGAAGTCAGCAAATTTCTTCATCCAGCGTTTGAAAAACCGAGCCTCACCGGCCGGTAATGTGATTAACTTGGGTCTGTCCGGTTGCTGAAAATTACTGACATAGCATTGATCAGATTTTACAAAATCAGGGAGTTTTGCTTTCTTTAATAAATTCTCAATCAACTCGATACGGGTTGTTCCCTGCAGTCCTTTAACATAGGCATTTTGCCCGAATGCCCGACTTTCAATAGCGTATTCCAGTGCTTCTAAAGCATCATCCTGTCCAATCATTGAGCTACCTATGTCGAGATCATTCGTTGTGTTGAAATTCAATTCTGAAAGGTCGCAGTTCCAGCGAACTTGTTTCCAGTTGAGTTTGGTTTGTTCAATTGAGGATAGTTTGGACATATTGATTAATTTTCTTGCATATATGACTTTCAGATTATACATTCAAAGATGTTATATTTCATCTTCAATCAAAGATTATGAGTATCGATAAACCGGTTGTAGTTTTAAAATTTGGTGGAACCAGCGTCTCAAACCTAAGTCGTTGGCAACAGATAATCAGTATCATTAAACAGCGAATATCCGAAGGATATAAAGTCGCAGTGGTGCATTCAGCTAAATCAGGAATCACTAATTTATTGGAAGAGTTTTCGACCAGTCGTAACAGCCAATTGATTGATGAAATCAAGGCATCGCTTGAACTGTTAGCAGATGAATTGAGTGTGAAAGTGGACTTGTCCGATTACTTTAAAAAGTTACAGGATTATTCTCATCAAAAGATTCTGACTTCACACAATATTGCAAAGATTCTTTCCTTTGGAGAGTTAATGACTCATGAAATTGCTTGTGAGTATCTATCCAAACAGATTGAATTAGAAAGCATCAATCCCAAAAACATTTTTATCAGTAGTTCTGATGACAATCGCGCTTTGGCAACCAAAATCTTATCAGCGAAATGCAATGTCGGCTCCACAAAAATCATAAAAGATTGTGCCATTATGCCGGGTTTTATTGCTGCCGATGAGAACGGAAAAACAGTGGTTTTAGGTCGGGGAGGTTCTGATACTTCCGCCAGTTATCTCGCCGTTTCCTTAGGAGCAGAAAGAATTGAAATCTGGACCGATGTTCATGGAATTTTTAGTGCCAATCCGCATGTGGTTCCAACGGCTCGTTTGATTGAAAAAATTGGCTACGAAGAGGCTCGTGAAATTGCAGCCAGTGGCGGAAAGGTTTTACATCCTCGTTGCATTTTACCGGCAGAGCAGAATTCAATTCCAATTCATATTTGCAACACCATGGATGCCGGAGGAAGCGGAACTATATTAAAAAAAGGTTATGAATCCACAAGTCCTCGTGTCCGAGCCATCAATGTCAGGCACAAAATCACGCTTGTTTCCATGGATTCAATCAATATGTGGCATCAGGCAGGGTTCATGGGTCGAATTTTCTCGGTTTTTCGGGAATTGGGTATTTCCATAGATATTGTGGTGACGGCTCAAACCAACATCACGGTTTCATTAGATACTGCGGATAATGTGATTAATAGCGAAGTATTAGAGAACCTGAAAAATGAATTGTGTCGGTTTTGCCAAGTAACTATTTATAAAAATTGTTCGGCAGTCACTTTAGTTGGCTATCGCATGAGAGCTCTTTTGGGGCAGATTGCACCGATTATTTCAAATTTTGCTGAGCAAAGAATTTATCTGACATCTCAATCTTCCAATGATCTGAACACCAGTATTGTTGTTGATGAAGATCAGGCAGATAAACTGCTCATTGCACTTCATGATGGATTAATTACGGAAAATGCCAATCAATACGGTTTCGGCCCTACTTGGGAACAATTAGTCAGCAAGAAATTCGAGAATCCTCCACAATCAGTGATTTGGTGGAAAAAAGAAAAGGACAAGTTGCTTGAAATCGCAAAGGAGAGTTCTCCTTGCTACGTTTACAGTAAAGACATAATTGAGTATCAAATCAGCTTGTTAAAAACATTAACTTCTATTGATCGAATCTTTTTTGCGATGAAATCGAACTTCAATCCGGATGTTTTAAAAACCATCACCCAAAACGGTTTGGGAATTGAGACGGTTTCACCGGGCGAAATTGCACAGGTTAAAAATGTTTTGGGAGAATTTGACAAAGAAAAACTATTGTTCACTCCTAATTTTGCTGCTATTGAAGAGTATCAGCAAGCAT
>JAGRJP010000320.1:428-4399 GCA_020442665.1 Lysobacterales bacterium | reverse complement strand
TTCGGTTTAACCGAAGTATCGGCAACTTCTGAGTCGAGTTCATGTTTTTTAGGCAGGTCTAATCGGTAGCCAACTTTATGAACAGTAACAATCAAATTTTCTCCAATCCCTGTTTTTTTAAACATTTTACGGAGGCGGGATATGGCTGCCGGTATAACTTCCGGTGAACTTGGTTTTCCTTGCCAAACCTTATTCATAAGAAAATCGTTATGAACTGTCTCTCCAACATTTTCAATCAGTATTTTCAGAACTTCAACTGCCATGTTGTCAATCTTAATGCTGACACCATAAGAACTTATTGATAAATCCTGAAAGTTTATCAATAGGTGTTTGAGTTGAAATGTTGAATTTTTATCCTGAACCATACCTGATTTCAATTTTCCTTGGCTTTTAGTATATCGAATTATTAAAACACTGTTTCAACTTTTTTTCAGGATTTTTTCAACTTTTTTTCAGGTATTTGGCATTATGACTCTTTATGATTTGTATTTGTAACAATACAGTTTGGGGTTGTCATGAAAAAGTTGCTGGTGTTTTTTTTGCTTTTCGCGAATCCTGTTTATTCGGCAGTTATCAATATTGGGCCAAATGGATGTACTTTGCAGGATGCAATTCGTAGTGCCAATAATGATTCTTCTGTAGGGAATTGTTCTGCCGGTTCAGGGACAGATACAATTATTGCCCCTGATGGTTGGAGTATATCTTTAAGCTCAACCTTGCCAACTTTGACCTCAAATATGACAATTCGAACAGAAACTACTGGAGGTTATCTGACAATCACAGGCAATAATAATCGAATTATGAAAGTGACAGGAGCATCAACGGTCGTGAACCTCACTCGACTGGTATTTAGGGAAGCTGCCCCTTTAAATACAACGACTGGTGGTTCTGGCTTGAAAATTGATGATGCTACGGTCAATATTTATGATTCCTTTTTTATTTTAAACAGAGATTACAATGGCAAAGGAGGAGCAATCTATATTGACAGTGGTGTATTGAACCTAAACCGAACGACCTTGGAATACAATTTAGCCACCATTATTGGCGAGTCACCAATACCTCTTGGCGGCGGTATATATGCCAAAAACTCAGAGGTGAATATTTCTGAATCAACTTTTTTCCATAATCGCACAGAATTGGAGCGTAATGTCAACGGCACATCAATAACGGAGTATAAAAAGGGCTCAAGCATTTATATGGAGGGAGGTGTGTTGAACTTTGAAAGTAGTTTAATAAACGAAGAATATAGCGGTCTTGCAGCCGATGATGCCGTTGTTAATTTCATCAACTCGACCATAGCCAAATCTTTAATCAGTCAATTTTCCGAAATGCTGGAAGTGGATGGGGCAACTTCTTTGACTTTTAATCATGCAACCATTTCAGCTCCAATCAATATCTATGGGACCACATTGCTGATAGCAACAAATTCTATTTTTGCCCATTACTGCGACTTAGGAAATAATGTCAATGTGGTGATTAATTCACAAAATAAGACAACCGGGCAATGGCCATGTACGGATATTCCGTTAAATAGTATAGATGCCGAGTTATTAACTCTTGCGGATAATGGAGGAGCGACACGAACTCAGGCTTTGCACCATACATCAGAAGCCATTGATATCGGTGATGCAACATATTGCTTGGCGACTGACCAAAGAGGGGAAACCAGAGGTCCGGAATGTGATATTGGTGCTTATGAAGTGACTGATTATGCCGATGTTCGAGTTGAATTGGATATTATTCAGTCTCCTCCTTATGTCAGTGGCCAAGAAGTGAATGCTAATATTTCTGTCACCAATCAAGGTCCTGGAGTTGCCAATGCAATACAAGTTGACTATACAGCCAATCGATTTTTTATTCAGTCGGTCAACTCAGGACTATGTTCGCAATTACCTTGTACGTTAAATCAAATTTCTTCCGGTCAGCAAATCGACATTCCTATCGTTGCAACACTGGGTAATTACACACAAAACACCTTTGATGTCACAGTTGAAGCACATTCAACGGCGGCATCCAACCATGACGATCCTGATGAATATCAGACCGGAGAAAATAATGAGTTTACAACAAGTGGAAATATCAATCGTGGAGCCGATATGGGGATAGAGATGAATTTATTGACATCTCCACCTTATTTCATCAACCAAACATTAAATTATCAGGCAATTATAACCAATCATGGTCAGGATTCAGCCACAAATATTGACTTTGATTTGGCTTTGGATGGACAAAGTCTTGTACAGTTCAGTGGCTGCTCTTCAACAAATCAAAATCATTGTTTTCTCAATCAATTGTTAAATCAGCAAGATGTTGTTATAGACATAGCAACAAAAGTCACTGATCCTCTTTTCAATGCGGAAGCAGGAGTTTCGAGCAATCAGATTGATGTCGATTTATCAAATAATACGGACGACCAAGGGAATCAGGGAGCGGTAGAGGAGACCGATGTCTCTATCTCTATCATTGCGAATCAATCAGCTCCGTATTATTCCTATGACTATGTGACTTTTGATGTGACGGTCAAAACAGATGATAAACCGGCATCAAATGTAAAAATCTGGGTTGATGTTCCTGGTGCAGACTGGATTGGTATGAGTGGTTGCGGGTCAATTCCCTGTGAGATTGCTACTATGACAGCATTTGATTCGATAACAATGACCGCTGAAATGTTTTTACCAATTCACCCTGATAATGGCCAGTTGTTCAATTGGCAAGTGGAGGTTTACGCTGAACCCGGACAAACTGATTCTGATTTGTCAAATAATCAAAGTGCTAAAGTCATTCAAATTATGCCTGTTGCGGACATGTTTGTGAGTGTTGATTTGATAACTGATCCACCCTACTACATTGGGCAAGAAGTTTCTTACGAGGTGACTGCAATTAATGGTGGATTGAATCGAGCGACGCAAGTTGATTTTACACCTAACATGACGAATCTCACTTTATTGTGGGTAGCCGGTGACCAATGTTCTGATATTAACTGCCAGCTTTCACAAATGGATTTTGCACAAAGAGAAGAGATGGTGTTGCAATTTGTGATTAACAACTCCGGAGGTTTTAACTTTGGTTATTCGGTTCAGGCGAATGAACATGACTCAAATACTTCTAATAACAACGACTTGACTAATGGAGGCAATGCTTCCTTACCGCCAAATGATTTGATTTTTGAGAATGGATTTGAGTAAAGGAGTTACTTATCAGAGAGTTGGTTTGAAAAAATTCGCCATTGTTCTTGGCGAAGGGAGTCATCATCATTAATTCGGGATTTGAAGTCATCGAGTTTTTGTTTTGCCAGATTGAATTGGTTGGTGTGAATGAGAAACTCAATAAAGTAAAACATTGAATCTAAACTGATTGGGTGTGACTTGCCTAATGCTTTATCGCTTAATTCGATAGTTTTTTCAAAGTTCGACATGGCACTTTCAATCTTACCTAACTCAGCTTGAGTGATTGCCAATCTTCTGGCTGTTTTGCGAATCAATGGGCTTGGTGGATCTGTTTCGGTGGACATAATTTGTTGATAAAACTCTTCAGCTTTGCCAAAACGATTGTATGTTTGGTAAATAATTCCCTGAGAGTAAATTATTTGCTGAGTCATTGGATTATCAATGCCTAAATTTTCAATTGCCAGAGCTTTAGTTTGATCAATGATTTCGATGGCTTGTTGTTCATCACCCAATTTTCCTAAAGTTTCAGCCCAGAGTTTTCGTGTGTAGAGAGTTTGGTTGTGATTTTTACCTAGTTTGTCTTTTTGTACTTGATAGATTTGTTCGATAATTTTCAGAGCATCTTCATATTTTTTATTTGAATATAAAGTGGCTGCATAATTGGACTTGAGTTCCAGTGCATCGGCGTATTCCGCAGGGAGTTCTTTATCAAAGATATCAACGGCTTTTTTTAAAAGTTCCTCAGCTTTTTGAGTGTCTCCCCTTTGATGAGCAATGACTGCCAGATTATTGAGAACATAGCCG
>JAGRJP010000320.1:0-357 GCA_020442665.1 Lysobacterales bacterium | reverse complement strand
TTTTTGAGCTTCATCAAATTGGCTCATATCTTTCAATGTGGCAGAAAGCACTCGGAGTGACTCCAAAAGTGCTGGATGATTTGGACCTAACAATGCAGATTGATCATTAACAAGAGACTTCAGCTCCTGCAATGCCTTATCATGTTCACCAATCTGAATCAGATACTCTGCCAGTTCAGCACGCAGCTCAAAAACAATACTTTGATTCTTTTCCAAATTTGGATTTTTTAAAACATCTTCAATAATTTCAACGCTTTTATCAGTTGGAGATTGATAGAAGTGAACTTCTGCTAATAGTCTTTGAATCTCTATTTGGTGCTTCAAATCATTTAAATTTAAATTCTGAAGTTCCTCGAT
>JAGRJP010000032.1 GCA_020442665.1 Lysobacterales bacterium | reverse complement strand
GAAATGGAGTTTCTTTTGCCTTTAGAGACTGTTGATCAAATGATAATCAGTCGATGGCTGAGTCAACATAGAAATAAATCCACAGAATTCTTAAATGATAGTCTGAAAGGCTTTCTGACTGGTTTCATTGATCTCATTGTTGAGTTTAATAAAAAGTTTTATATTATTGATTATAAAAGTAATTATCTTGGAAAATCCTTTGAAGATTATAGCTTTTTAAATTTGGAAAAATCGGTGCAGCATCATTATTATGATTTGCAATATTTGTTATACACTGTGGCATTAACGCGGTTTTTGCAAAATAAAATCCCCGATTTTGATTATTCTCGTGATTTTGGAGGAGTGACTTATATTTTTATTCGAGGCATGAAACCGGATGAAGCGGGGCAGGGAGTTTATTTTAACAAACCGGATAAAAAATTGATTAACGACATGTTAAGTGAGTTTTCACATGGATAAACAAAAGAATTCAACCCTGGTACCGGAAATCGTACAGTTTTTTAAATCAATTACAAATAATCAGGGTGTAATAAATTTGGCTCGTGAAATACAAATTGCATCGGAATCAGGGCACTCGGCGATTACGGGTATGCAGGAATATGAACATGATTTAATCAGTCAGGATGGTTCTCATGGTTATATCGTGCAAACGAATGGCAAAAGTGGTTTCAGACGTTTGTATAATGATGAGATTTTCATTAGAAACAAATTTTTAAGTAAACATGCGATTGATGTTGATCTAAATAGATTGCAATCCATACTTAAAAATGTCGTTAAATTCAATGTAAATACGGAAGAAATTGACTGGCAGTGGCAGGCTGCAATTTCGGCATTATTCCATTCCCGTTTTATACTGAGCGGAGGTCCGGGAACCGGTAAAACCACAGCAATTATTAAAATGTTGCTGCTGTACTTGCAATTGCATCCTGATAATTCAATCGCTCTGGCAGCTCCAACCGGAAAAGCGGCGAATCGTATGGTTGAGAGTATTCGTCAAAACATTGAGCAAAGTAATATCTCTGATGAATTTATCAGCCGAATTCCGAAAAATGCTGTGACGATTCACCGTTTACTCAAATATAAACCGAGAAGCAATAGGAATTTTTATAACAACAACAATCACTTACCTTATAACTTAATTATCATCGACGAAGCATCAATGCTGGATATCAGTATGATGTGCGCCCTGTTAAAAGCACTAAAACCAAATGCTCAATTGATTTTATTAGGTGATAAAAATCAACTTCCGGCAGTTGATATTGGAAATGTATTTACTGATTTATGCAGCCTGATGAAGAGTCAATCCGGATATAATTTGCTTAATGAAATCTCAAATAATCGAATGATAATCACTTCAAAAATCAGTAACTTTGTTGAATTAAAGAAAAATTATCGTTTTGCCGATGATTCAGTTATATTTACACTTTGCGAATCAATTATCTCAAAGGATTACGAGAAATTTACAGAATGCCGAAAATATCCACATTTTACTTGGAAAAACCCAAAGAAAAAATCTGAAAAAAATCAGTTTTTAAATCAATGGGTAGAGAGTCATCAAAATGGTGAAACGTCAATGTTATTGGCAGCTACAAATTCCGGTGAAAACAGTGTCAAGGAACTCAATCAACTCAGCAGAGAAGTTTTCCATGAGAACTTTGAAATTAACCAAGGAATGCCCGTTTTGGTGACTCAGAATGATTACACTTTAGGGGTTTTTAATGGAGATATCGGTTTTATTTCAAAGAAAAAAGGGCAATGGCATGCGTTGTTCAATATTCAGGGGAAACAGCAATATATTTTGCTCGATGCAATTAAAAACTGGCAATTAGCACATGCAATCAGTATTCACAAATCTCAAGGATCAGAATATGATCATGTCTTAATTGCTATTGCTGACAATATCGAGGAAGATTTTTTAAATAGCGAATTACTTTATACCGCAGTCAGCCGGGCAAAGAAAACCATACAGCTTTGGTGCTCAGAAAATACCATCAAAACGATATTAAAAGAGAGCAATCAGAGGATAACATTTCTATCAGACGAATAATCAATTAGAAAATATTAAAATTATAAAAAAAATGTTGACGAGCGGATAGCAAATAAGCATAATGCTCATTCTTTCGAGGGGCTATAGCTCAGCTGGGAG
>JAGRJP010000031.1 GCA_020442665.1 Lysobacterales bacterium | reverse complement strand
TTCAGGCATTGAATATGCTGGCGAGCGATGATTTTGCACCGGCATTTGCAAACTCTACAAACATTATGGATTATCGTTGGGGTAAACTGCATCGAATCAGTTTCGACCACACTTTGGGAGACAGTTTATCTGTACCGAATGGTTTATTTGGTTTCAGCACAGTTGATGGATTGAGAGGTGTTCCAAGATCCGGTGGTTATCAGGTTCTCGATGCTTCAAGTCATAGCATCCGAGCGGATGGTTTGGACGAGTTTATGTATAATCATGGTCCTGCCAGACGTTTTGTCGGCGAAATGACACCAATGGGCCCAATTATGGATCAGGTGATTCCGGGTGGTCAGAGTGGAGACATCACTACAGGTGTTTACTATGTCAATCAATTGTTCTCCTATCTGGTGAATTCCTATTTACCATTGTTAATTGATATTGACACCATTGATGCCATAGCCGTTGACAGAGAGAATTTTTCACCATAGCTTTTTATTGCAATAGCAATCAGGCTCAAACCTGCAAGATGAAAATTTTGCAGGTTTTTTTATTTTATGAGGTCAAATAAATCAACTGCTTGCATTTATATGAATTTGCACCATAATTAGAGTGTAGCTTTGGGTTAATAATATTTCAAAATGAACAAACAATATTTGCATACAATAAGAAACAAACTGACTCTTGTCCGTTTGGTTTTTGTTATTGCTGCTGTTTGTGCCATTCAATTTCAAACATCACAACATCAAATTCAGCATCTGTTTGATTACAATGACATTGCTTGTGTGCAATGTATTGTAACTCCAAACGCTTTTACTGATATTGCTTTTGAAGTTGAGATTTTTATTGACTCAGAAAGTTACAATACATTTTTCCAAGAAATTGAAACTGAAGGGATTGTTTCCTTTAGTTTTTACCAATCTCGTGCCCCTCCTGTGTTGATTTCATAACAATCAGACACAACTACAATATGTGCTGATTGTTAGTCATTAGTTTATAAATAAAAAATTGAATCAATGAAAAACAGGAAAACACATGAACACAAAAAAATTATTATTTGTATTGGCTGTATCCGGTGGTTTTGCCGAAGCAGCTACAATGAAAGGCACAATCAGCGAGAATGGTTCACTTTTATCAGGGGTTGAAATTGTCATCCCAACAGAAGAAAAATCCACAATTTCCGATGAAACCGGAAATTTCACATTTGAGAATCTTGAATACGGTAAATATCTAGTCGATATCAAAGGTTCAAGAGAATCTCATTACAATATCAATATCAATTTTCAGGAAAACCAACCTGTTGTTATTGAACTCAGCAACCTCGATTATGAAGAAATTGTCGTCACAGCGAATCCTTTAGAACATAATGTTCTTAAAATGACTACTCCTGCAACGGTTTTGAGTGAAGAACAACTGATTATGGATCGTTCTTTGAGCATGGAGCAAACCCTAAATAAAGTGACGGGCGTTAATTCAGGTAGTTTTGGTGCAGGTTCTGGACAGATTGTAATTCGCGGGCAGCAAGGTCCCAGAGTAAGCGTTTTAAGTAACAATATTGCACTTCAAGATGCAGCGACTGTGAGTCCTGATCACTGGATCAGCTCCGAAGCATTGCTTGCTAAACAAGTTGAAGTTTTAAAAGGTCCGGCAACTCTGCTTTATGGCGGTGGAGCTGTTGGTGGTGTGGTGAATGTTTTGGATGAAATCATTGCGACCACCGATTTTGATGGTATCAACGGTGGTGTCGAATTCAGAGCCTCTGATAGCGCTATGAAAGAACGTGCCGGTGTTTTAAGTCTCAATTCCGCGTTGACTGATAGTTTAATGTCTCATTTCAGTTATTTTGATTTATCCACAGGAGACTATCAAATCCCATCCAATGCCGAGTCCGAAATTCTTCACGAAGCAGAAGGACATGAAGAGGAAATGGAGGAAGAATTCAGAGGTGTACTGGAAAACACTTCAGTTAGAGCCGATGGATATAATGTTGGTTTTTCATTGTTTAACGATAACGGATACTGGGGAATCTCTTATTCAGATTTGAACCGTAATTATGGAATTCCGGGACATGCTCATGAACATGAAGAAGAAGGCGATGACCATGAAGGCGGTGACGAACATGATGAAGAAGTGGTTCGAATTGATATGCAAAAGTCAATTTTGAACATCAAAGGCAAGCACGATTTTTCACAATCAGATTTTTTCAAGTCTTTGAAAACACATTATTCGGATACCGATTATCAGCATGCTGAACTGGAAGGAGAAGAAATCGGAACGGTTTTTTCCAATAATGCACAGGAGCTAAGAATGGAGTTGACTCATGGAAGTTTGTCCGATTTTTCCGGCGTGTTTGGATTTCAATATTCCAACCGTGATTTCTCAGCTTTGGGAGACGAGGCATTTATCATTCCCTCTCAGACAAAAAATTACAGCATTTTTGCAATTGAAGAACGTGAGTTTGATAACTGGCATGGTGAGTTCGGCTTACGCTATGACAAGCAGGAAATCAAAACCGAAATTCAGTCAACCATTAAAGAGGATGCTTTGAGTGCATCACTCGGAGCTACTTTTAATTTAACTGACGACTGGACATTTCCGGTCAATTTAACATCGGCTCAAAGATTACCGACTGCCGAAGAGTTGTTTTCAAACCAATCAGGAGCATCCGAACTGATTCCGCATTTGGCAACCAATACCATCGAAATCGGCAACCCTGATTTGAAAGCAGAAACTGCAAACAATTTTGATATTGGTCTTCGTTACCGAAACAATGACTTCGCTTTTAACTTGGCTTTATTTTACAACCGTATTGATGATTATATTTTCTTACAAGAAACTGGTGATGAAGTCGAAGAGGTTCCGGTGTTTATTTATCAACAGCAACAAGCTACTTTTAAAGGATTCGAAGCAGATGTATCGTACAAACATAACGATAACTATGGAAACAATTGGAGCTACCGATTATTTACCGACAAAACATTGGCAAAATTGAATGATGGCAGCAACGTTCCACGCATTCCACCGGCAAGAATTGGTGGTGAAATTGGTATGCTCAGAGGTGATTGGGCGTTCAACCTGGATTATACTCATGCGATGTCTCAACATAAGCTGGCAGAATATGAATTACCTACTGAGAGTTATGATGATTTAAACCTAACAATCAACCGTGTTTTCGAGGGTCAAAGATTCAGTTCGCTGGCGTTTGTCAAAGTACAAAATTTATTAGATAATGAAATTCGCGAACATGCCTCTTTCATCAAGGATATTGCTCCGAAACCCGGACGTAGCATTATTGCCGGTTTAAGAATGACATTCTAGGTTTTTAATATGAAAATTCACCAAATCTATACAGACAGCAGATTACGAAATTTTACCTATGTTATCGAAACCAATGACTCACGTGCTTATGTAATCGACCCATGGAATGATGATTTGGTGAATCAGGTTCTTAATGAAAATCAATTAAATTTGGTTGCGGTTATAAACACCCATGAGCATTGGGATCACACTCAGGGGAATGCTGCATTGGTGGAACAGCACCAATGTGAAGTTTGGGCACATGAGAATGGTAAAGGGAAAATTCCACAATTGAACCGAACTTTCAAAGGCGGGGAAGTCATTGAATTGAGCGAAGATGTGATTTTGGAAATTCTTGATACACCCGGACATTCTCTTGCTCACTTGTGTTTTGTTCTGTACGAAAACTCAGAAGCTCAATGTGTTTTTAGCGGTGATATTCTATTTAATGCCGGAGTTGGAAACTGTCATAATGGTGGCAATGTTGAAGACTTATACACAACGATTCGTGATAAATTATCGACTCTGAATGATGATGTTGTCATTTATCCCGGTCATGATTATTTGGAAAACAATCTTAATTTTACTTTGAATCGAGAACCATCTAACCAAGTTGCGAAGCAATGGTTACAAAAGTGTCAACATAACGATGTTTATAATAACCCTTTAACCACCACGATTGCCGATGAGAAAGAAATCAATACTTTCTTGCGACTGGATAGTGATGAAATCGTTAAAAATTTACCGATAAAATGTGAAACTGAAAAGCAGGTTTTTGTCACACTCAGATCTTTGCGTGATAAGTGGTAAATTTTCGGAAATGTATTTTTTCCTTTCTGGTTCTTCTCAGTAAAGTAACTTATAATGTAGCGTTTTAAAATCAACTTAAGCAATGCACTTTCTGGTAAGTAACGACGACGGAATTCAGGCAAAAGGAATAAAAGCACTCGCAGCTGCATTACAATCTCTTGGTAAAGTAACCGTTTATGCACCCAACCGAGATCGCTCAGGAGCAAGTAACTCTCTCACACTCGATCGTCCGGTTAGAATTAGCAAGACTGAAGAAAATTGGTATTCAGTTGCCGGAACACCGACAGATTGTGTGCACATGGCATTGACCGGTCTCATGAAAGAAGAGCCGGATATGGTTGTTTCAGGAATCAATGATGCCGCCAATCTCGGCGATGATGTGATTTATTCAGGAACAGTTGCTGCAGCAATTGAAGGAAGATATCTGGGTTTGCCGGCGGTGGCTTTCTCTTTGGCTTTTGAACATAATAAAGATAGACACAGGTACTTTGATACGGCTCAGTTTTTCGTTCAGAAAATCATCACTCATCTGCAAAGTAATCCACTTCCGAAAGATACCATTTTAAATATTAATTTCCCGAATTTACCTTTGGAAAAAGTTAAAGGTATTAAAGTCACTCGTTTTGGCAATCGTCACAAAGCAGAAAATACTGTCAAAGACACTGATCCCAGAGGTCGAAAAATTTATTGGATTGGAGTTGCCGGCCCTGAAGCAGATGCCGGAGAAGGGACAGACTTTCATGCCATCAACCAAGGTTATGTATCTATAACGCCGATGCAGGTTGATATGACGAAATATTCGCTCATGGATGAATTGAAGCAGTGGAGTGAAAAAATAGTATGAACACCGCTTCCGGCATTGGCATGACATCTCAGAGAACCCGTAATCGCATGGTTGAGCGTCTGCGAGAAAAGGGAATCAGCGATGAAGATGTTTTGAAAGCCATGTCGATTGTTCCTCGTCATATTTTTATGGATGAGGCTCTTGCTCATAAGGCTTACGAAGATACCGCCTTGCCGATAAAATTCGGGCAGACTATTTCCCAACCTTGGGTGGTTGCCAAAATGACCGAAATTCTGATTGAAAACCAACCCGAAAAAGTTTTGGAAATCGGTACCGGTTCAGGTTATCAAGCGGCAGTTTTATCTCGATTGATTAAACAGGTTTTCAGCGTTGAAAGAATTGATGAACTGACAAAAGTTGCCAGAAAGCGTTTTATTCAGGTGGGTTATCGGAATATTCGCACCAAAACCGGTGATGGCTTTGACGGTTGGCAGAGTGAGGCTCCGTTTGATGCCATCATTGTTACAGCCGCTCCTCCACAAATTCCTGAAAAGTTAGTCTCCCAATTGAAAGAAAACGGAGTGATGATTCTTCCGGTTGGAGATGACAAGAAACAAAACCTGATTAAAGTGACAAAAACAGCAAATGGCTATACCGAAGAGACTATCAGTGCAGTCATGTTTGTTCCGTTTTTGCAAGGAACTGTGCGCAAATGAAAACTGCATTATTTACAGTTTTCATTAGTATTTTAGTTCTCAGTTCCTGCTCGAAACATAAACCGGCTCCGGTCTCTGATGCATACGGAAACAATAAAAGAGCACAAAGCCATATCCGTCATTCCAGTCAGAAAAAATATAACAAAAAATTTGTAACGGTAAAAAAAGGAGATACTTTATATTCCATAGGTTTCCGAAATGAAATAGATTACAAAACCTTGGCAGCAATCAATAATATTAAATCACCTTATAGAATCTTCCCAGGACAAAGAATCAAATTGTCGGGTAAAGTTGCTCAAACCTCCTCACAAAAGAAACCGCAAACAAACAACAATAAAAAACCCGTAAGCACAACACCAAATGTTGCTCAACAAACCACCAAAACTCCGGTGAAACAGCCCATAGAACAACCTATAAAACAACCAATTTCTAATCCACCGAACAATAAACCAAATAATACAGCAAGTACAACAACAAAACCTGTGGTTTACCAAGAACCACCGCTTCCGACTTCAAACAGCCAATGGATTTGGCCAATAAAAGGCAAGGTGATTAAAACATTCTTAGCCAGTGATGTTTCCAGAAAAGGCATTGATATTGCTGCTGCACTCAACCAATCGGTTCTGGCATCCAACAGCGGAACAGTTGTCTATAGCGGTGATGGATTGCGAGGGTATGGTGAATTGATAATTATTAAGCATGAAAACAATCTTTTAAGTGCTTATGCACATAATTCCAAACGGCTGGTGAAAGAAGGTGAAACGGTTAAACAAGGACAAGTCATTGCAAAAAGTGGAACAAATCCGAGTGGAACTGCTTTATTGCATTTTGAAATCCGCAAGAATGGACAACCTGTCAATCCTCTGGGTTATTTACCAAAATAATTTTAAATTCCAGAGCTATTTCTTTTTGGCTTTTCGAGCTTCTTTTTTCTCTTCACGAATGCGGTCATTTTCATCGGCTTGTTGAAGCTCTGTTTGAATATCTTCAGGTGTTTCAAGGCAGAAATTCCCGAGTTTGCCACTACGGTATTCATTCACCAAAATTCCTGAGACTTTCTGCAAATCAAGCATCTTGCCAGATTTTAAACAACCTCGTTTAGCACCAATTTGCTCCAATAATGTGTATTCATCATCAGATAAATTATGTAAATCGAAGCGTTCCTGTAGAACATGTGGATGATTGTGATACAAGTACCTGACAAAGTAAAAAGCCAAATCCTCGTAATTGATAGCTGTTTCTTTTATCGCGCCGGTAATTGCCAGTTTCAGTGCCCAGTTTTCATGGCGAATCCGAGGCCAGAGCATTCCCGGAGTATCAAATAAAACTATATCCTCAGAAATTTTGATGCGTTGCTGGCCTTTGGTCACAGCCGGTTCGTTACCTGTTTTAGCAACTGTACGATTTGCCAGAATATTGATTATGGTTGATTTGCCAATATTTGGGATTCCCATAATCATCGCTGAAATGAACTGATGCTCACCTTTATTCGGAGCAATTTTTCGGCATAATTCAGTAATTGTTCTGATTTTATCGGGTTCTGTGGAGCTGAGAGCAATAGTTTTGATATTTTCGTTTTGTTCCAGATGTTCCTGCCAGATTTTGACGGTTTCTTCATCAGCTAAATCCGATTTGTTCAAAACTTTAATGTTAGGTTTGTGTTCGGCAATTTCCGTCAGCAAAGGATTTTGGCTACTGAAAGGAATGCGGGCATCCAAAATTTCAATAACCACATCAACATCCGGCAGTCGTTGTTTGATTTCTTTGCGGGCTTTATGCATGTGCCCGGGAAACCACTGGATAATCATTTATTCACTCCGCTTCAAAACCATTGGCAAAAATTATTGTGTCCTGTGTAAACACACGAACAGAATCATCGTGATAAGAAGCCGAAAGTATATCAGAAAGTCCGTCGCCATTCATGTCCGCTGCAAAAACAGATTGTAATCCGTTGGCATTGTTGAAAATAGTTTCTGTGGAAAATTGTAGATTGCCCATATTTCTGAACAAGCGAATGGTTCTATCGAGCCCGGAACCACTGACAATGTCAAAATCACCGTCATTATCCATATCTTTCAAATCGACCGAATGAGCCGCATCGGCATTGTTGAATATGAGATGAGTGTTGAATTGCAAGTTTCCCATGTTTTCAAATAAACGAATGCTATCATCATCTTTTGAGGCAGAAACAATATCAATATCGCCGTCACCATCCATATCCTCAGAGCGAACAAAATAGGCTCGGGTTGCCTGAGAAAATATCAAATGCTTGGTAAATTGTCCACTTCCGTTGTTTTCATGCACTTCAATGCCATTGCCAAAATAAGTCGCAGCAATAATATCATTATCATTGTCGTTATCAAGGTCATTAACGTGAACGGATATCACACCATCGGAAGTGTCGCTGACCAAATGAGGGATAAATACTCCGTCAATTTGTTCAAACCAACGAATGGAATCATCCAAGCTGGAAGCTCCAACAACATTGAGAATTCCATCGCCATTGATATCTGCTGCATAGATTCCCGATGCATTATTCGCATTGGTAAAAATTGATAAGGTGTTGAAACGTCCTTCTCCTAAATTTTGGTGCCACCAAAACGTATCATCCCAAGCACCGCTTGAAAGAATATCAACATTTCCATCGTTATCTAAATCGACCGATACTAATGTTCTCGCACCATCGACATTTTGATGAATAATATGTTCGATGTAGTTTCCATTATTATTTTCCAACCACCTAACTGTATCGTCTTCAAAGGAACAGTTAGCAATATCTAAATCGCCGTCATTATCAAAATCAGCTGCGGAAACTGATGTGGAATGTTCTGCAATTTTGCTGTATGCGACTGTATCAACAAATGAATCGTTGATGTTTTTGAAGATTCGGATTTTTTTGTCAAAATAGGTTTCAGAAATGATATCCAAAGTTCTGTCATTGTTAACATCATCAATAAAAACCGACAAAAGACCATCCAGATTATTGGAAACGATATGCTCGGTGAATGATTGCGAACCATCATTTTCAAACAAACGCAATATTCCGTCACTCGTGGAGTTGCCAACAATGTCAATGTCACCATCAGCATCTATATCATCGGCTGCAATATCATAAGCTCCAGTTGCAGAAAAAGGCAATGTATGATTGATAAAACCATTTATTGTGTTTTCATGCCAACGAAAAACTGCATCCTCTGCTGCAGCTGAAAGAATATCCATATCGCCATCCTGATCCATATCTGCCAAATTAACTGAACGGACATAAAGCGCATTATTCATTATTACTGAAACATTGAAGTTTCCACTTCCATCGCCTGCGAAAAACCGAACGCTATCATCAGAGCTTGAAGCTGTAGCAAAATCCAAATGATCATCATTATTTATTTTTCCGGCTTTTATTCTTCTGATTCCTTCAATATTTGAGCCAACTGTTTGTTGAGAAAATGTTCCGTCATTGTTCTGAAGATGCAGATAGACGGCATCTTTTTCAAATGAGCCGGAAACAACATCAGTCAAACCATCACCGTTAAAATCTCCCACATCAATTGCTGTTGCAATCATGACCTGGTCGCTGACAATATGTTCGACCCATCGAGATGTGGCAGTATTTTCAAACCACCTCACTGAATTATCAAAATACGATGCAACAATCACATCAGTATCACCGTCATTATCCATATCTGCTGTTTTCAATGAGATAACTCCGGGTGCGTTGGTGGATATATAATGTTCTGAGTAGGATTGATTGTTTATGTTTTCATACCAGCGCACATTCCCGTCATCAATTGAAATGGCAACCAAATCCTTGAGAGTGTCCTTATCGATGTACGCGGTTACTACAGAAACAGGTCCATCCATAGATGGTCCGAGGATGTCTTTTTTCGACCAAATAGTTTGGTCTGCGTATAAATTTGCACAGATAAATAAACAAACAATATTTAGGTATAACATCTTCATGATTACTAAAAATATATCATATTTGAATGGATTTCATCTTATTATTTAGCATTTATTGATAGATAGTTAATCGATAATGATAAAATGCCGAGATGATTTACGAAAAAGAATTTGATGTTATAGTTGTCGGTGGTGGCCATGCGGGTACAGAGGCTGCATTGGCGGCTGCTCGTATGGGTTCTAAAACACTGTTATTGACTCATAATATCGAAACCATTGGACAAATGAGCTGCAACCCGGCAATTGGCGGAATTGGCAAAGGACATCTGGTCAAAGAGATTGATGCCATGGGCGGAATCATGGCTCGTGCTACCGACCATGCCGGTATTCAATGGCGCACATTAAATTCACGAAAAGGACCGGCAGTTCGTGCCACCCGGGCTCAATGCGACAGAGCTTTGTATAAGGCATTTATTCGTAAAACGGTTGAAAACCAACCCAATTTGGAAATCTTTCAACAAGCGGTTGATGATTTAGTAATCGAAGATGGAAAAGTCACAGCCTGTGTCACCCAAATGGGTCTGGTCTTTTCTGCTAAAACGGTTGTGTTGACAGTTGGAACATTTCTGGATGGAAAAATCCATATAGGACTTTCCAATCATCAAGGCGGAAGAGCCGGAGATCCTCCGGCAAAAGCATTAGCGGAAAAATTACGCAAACTACCATTCCAGGTTGGTCGTTTAAAAACCGGAACTCCTGCCCGAATCGATGGTAAAAGTGTGGATTTTAGTGTTATGGAAGAACAACCGGGCGATGAAAAAATGCCGGTTTTTTCCTATATGGGCAAGCTCGAAGATCATCCACAACAGGTTTCCTGTTATATCACACATACTAATGAACAAACACACGAATTCATTCGTGGAGGCTTAGATCGCTCACCGATGTATTCCGGAGTAATTGAGGGAACAGGTCCGAGATATTGCCCTTCCATCGAAGACAAAATCATGCGTTTTGCGGACAAAAACTCGCATCAGATTTTTGTGGAGCCCGAAGGTTTGCAAACGAACGAACTTTATCCCAATGGCATATCAACCAGCTTACCATTTGATGTGCAATTGAATTTTATTCGCTCTATCAAGGGCTTTGAGAATGCCTTTATCACTCGTCCGGGATATGCCATCGAGTATGATTATTTCGATCCGCGAGGACTAAAAGATACTCTGGAAACCAAATATGTCGAAGGGTTATTTTTCGCTGGTCAAATTAACGGAACCACAGGATATGAAGAAGCCGGTGCGCAAGGTCTGATTGCAGGTATGAATGCGGCGTTGAAAGCTTCAGGTAAAGACGGATGGTGTCCGACTCGCTCTGAAGCGTATATTGGTGTTTTGATTGATGATCTCATTACCAAAGGTACGAATGAACCTTATCGGATGTTCACATCACGTGCTGAATACCGTTTATTGTTGCGTGAAGACAACGCCGATATGCGACTTACTCCCAAAGCTCGTGAATTGGGCTTAGTTGATGATGAACGCTGGCAGTTTTTTACCAACAAAAAAGCCATGATTAATGCCGAACTGCAACATTTGCAGTCAGTATGGCTAACTCCGCATAATGAACTGGGCAAAGCCTTTGCAGAAAAATATTCTGAAATTCCCTTAACCAAAGAAGTCACAGCTTATGACTTGCTCAGAAGACCGGAAATGAATTACACAATGCTGGCTGAGATTCAAGGATTGACAAATAACTTAGAGGATGAAAAAGTTGTTGAGCAGATTGAAATTCATGCTCAATATGCCGGCTATATGGAGCGCCAGTTGTTTGAAATTGAAAAATCTAAAGCTCAGGAAAACAAATCCATTCCAGACAGTTTTGATTATCAATCCGTCACTGGACTCAGTGCCGAATTGACCGAAAAACTGATTAAAATCAAACCCCAAACCATCGGACAAGCCACCCGTGTCCAAGGCATGACCCCAGCAGCTGTTTCGTTGTTGCTAGTTCATTTGAAAAGAGTGAATTAGTACTATTTATTCAAAAAAGTAATTACTCGATATTAAAGAAAGGTTTAGATAGTTTTGAGTATACTCTAGAGATAACTACAATTGACCCGATTTTATTTAAACATAGAGTCGTATTATGATTGAAAAATTTCTTTCCAATTAGCTTAGATTATGTAAAATTAATTCTGATTGGTAGGAATGTTATTTATGACGACTGAAATTGATTCCTTATTACCTGAAATATATGGTGACCTCCAGCAACTTGCTCGTTTTCATCGTTCTCGTCTGTGTTCCAAAAAAAATCTTGGAACACGAAGCATTGTACATCAAGCTTATCTCAACCTTGTTAAAAGTAAAGCATCCATTAAAAACAAAGCTCAGCTATTATATTTGACATCGAATGCCATGAGAAACATTATCATAGATAATGCCAGAGCTTGGGCTGCAAAAAAAAGAGGCGGAAAGAATATTGATGTTCCATTGGAACAAGTCGATTTGGTCTCAGCTCAGAGAAGTGATGACCTTCTGGCATTAGAAGCTGCATTAATAGATTTGAATAAACAAAACTCAAGATTAGTAAAAGTGGTAACCTGTCTTTTCTTTGGAGGATTGTCTCAAGAAGAGACTTCTGAGGCGTTGAATCTTTCATTGTCAACAGTCAAAAGAGACTGGGTTCTTGCTAAAGCTTTGTTATTTAGAAAATTATCATCGTGAGTTCAGAGTTTCAACAACTTGCACATTCAATTTTTTTACAGGCAATAGAGCTAGATAAGAATGAACAAATAAAATTTGTAAAGGAAAAAACTCAAGGTAATAACCAAATCTACGAATATATAATGAATCTGGTTTCAAGTCATGATTCATCCAATGAGTTTTTTCATGAGCTTGAGAAGACTATATTCGAAACGCATTTGAACGAAATTGAAGAACACCATCATAGAGATGTTGATTTTGGTAAGTATCAAATTATCAATGTTATAAAACAAGGTGGAATGGGAACAATTTTTTTGGCACAAAGATCGGATGGAGAATTTGAGAGAAAAGTAGTCATTAAGATGATACCAATTGACTTGAGCAATAGCCCAGTATTAAACCAGTTTGCTCATGAGAAAGAAATTCTGGCATCATTGATTCACCCGAATATTGTTCAATTATATGATTCTGGTGTGACTGAAAAAGGAGAACCATACTTCATTATTGAGCTGATTCAGGGTACGACCTTGATTAATTACTGTAATAAACACCAGCTAAATCTTAAACAAAGACTAGATATTTTCCAACTTGTATTACAAGCTGTGGCCCATGCGCATCAACATTTAGTAATTCATGGTGATATTAAACCTTCAAATATTATGGTAAGTAATGAAGGCCAAGTGAAACTTCTGGATTTTGGAATTGCTAAAATGATTTATCAAAATGATACGGATATTCAAGGCTATTGTTTAGACTACTTAACCCCAGAACACAAGCAAAAACAAACTGTAATTACCACAACAGATATACATCAGTTGGGACAGCTGCTATTTGAAATTTTAACTGGGATCCCTCCGACAAATATACGTAGTAATAATTTTGAATTTCCAGCATTAAAAACAATCACTAGAAATCCCCAATGGGATAAACAAAAGCTACTAAATGACACTAACTCCAATTTATCAACTATTAAGAAGGTTTATAAGTCAGATTTGAGTGTTATTGTTGCTAAGGCACTAAAAAAAGAACCAGAAAACAGATATAAAACTGTGCAAGAGTTTTCTGAAGATATTAAACATTATTTTAAAAACCATTGCATTCAGGCATTGCCTCATACATTTGTCTATAAATCGAAGAAATACATGCAAAGACATAAGTTCTTTAGTTTATCTCTGTTAATAGCAGTGTTAATGACTTCAATCCTGCTTTGGCAACTCCGTCACCATAATCAGATTCTTAAACTAGAAAGAGATAAAGCAATAACAGTTAAAAATCTGATGACTGATGTATTTAGTGTCGCTGACCCTTCTTATACACCGGGTAAAGAACTGAGTGCTACAGAGATTCTGGATATTGGATTAAGGCGTGTTAGGGAAAGGTTCATAGAACATTCAGAAATTGAAACCGAACTTCTAGAATATATAGCTCGAACCTATCAAAGTCTTGGAAATTATCAAAAAGCCAATGAGGTGCTTCTTGAGACTTTTGAGATTAGTAATCAACTGTTTCCAGAAAATCAGTTAATCAAAGCAAAAAACATGCTACTTTTAGGCGAAAATTATCGTCTTATGTCTGATAATAATAAGGCTAAGAAATGGTTGTCCCAAAGTTTAGAAATTTTCAACCGGGATAAAAATAAAAACATCAATTTTATAGCTTCGGCAAAAAGTAAATTGGGGCGAGTTATGGTCCTTTTAGGAGATATACAAGATGCTGAAGTGGCATTGAATGATGCAACGAGATTAACCTTGGATATTTTTGGAGAAAACTCTTATGAGTACGCTCAGGTATTAAATGATTTGAGCTCTGTTTATTTCAGACAAGGAAAATATGAAGAGGTACAAAAACTACTTTCTCAAACAAAATTCATTCGAGAAAACCTACTACTGAATCAAGAGAACTCATTGATTGATAAAGATTACGCAACAAATATCAATAATTTAGGGCTGGCTTATTATTTACAAGGGAATCTAATTAAAGGGGAAGAACATTTCAGGCAAGCTAATATTCTTAGAAATAAAATTTACAGCAAACCACATCCGGAACAGGCTCAATCACTAACGAATTTAGGGCTCCTGTTGAATGATTCTGGCCGGGCAAAAGAAGCCTTTCCATATCTTCAGGAGGCTTTGAAAATTAGACAGTTGACTTTAACACCCAGACACATGTTAATCTATGATGCATGGAACAATCTTGCAATGACATATCACGAAATTAATGATTTTGTTAATGCTGATGCAATATATCAAAATATTTTCCCAGAAGTCCTTGAAACAAGAGGTGAAACACACCCTCAAGCAATATCTATAATGAATAATTGGGCTAATACATTGTTAGAGTTAAATGAGTTTGAAAAAGCTCAAGAAATGTTCCAAAAATCACTAGAGCTAAGACAACAAACACTTCCAAAAAATCATTTATATCTTTCATACAGCTACATCGGTTTAGGTCGTGCAAAAGTGGCTCTCACTCAGGTGGAAGAGGGTAAAGAGCTGATCCGTCAAGGTCTCGAAATCCGAAAACAAAAGTTGCCTAAAGCTCACTGGCTGAATGGAGAAGCACTCTATGCATTTGCCATGGCAAACTATAGTTCAGGAAGCTTTTTAATCGATGAAACATCACAAGGTTGTGAAATTTTAAACAACAGCAAAGGTGAGAATTATCACCTCACTCAAAAATGCAAAACCTTATTATCAAAGCTTATAAACACTCCGCTTTGAACTTCCAACTGGTACCTGATGATTGACCGTCACAGTTAGGGTGAACATCGATAATAACCTCTCTAGACCCAGCAGGAATATCAATCACCTGAGCTTTATAATTACCCGTTCCTACACAGCCAGAACGCCAAAGTTCTGATCTTGAAGAGGTTAACACACTGATATTGTCTTTGATTCTATCAGTGTCATAATTGAGTCGAATTTGTGAAAACCCATCGACTTTAAATACGTAACTTTCCGGTTGATCACTGCCATCGTCATAAAGTACATTGCACTGACCGGGTTTGATGATTTCCGGCGTTGGCAAAACGCCCTGACCCTGAGGAAGAGTGATTGCTGTATTGGATTCACAGCCAGTTCCTGTCGAATCCATGTCAAATCCACTTTTGCATTTGCACTCCGCTGTTTGAGTTACAGGATTTAAATAGGAGATAGCCCCTGTTCCAAAAGAGCTGCAATCATGATCCGCCACCTGAGCAGCTGAAGGTGACATACAACTGTTCTGAGTGCTCGATAGAACATGACCAG
>JAGRJP010000319.1 GCA_020442665.1 Lysobacterales bacterium | reverse complement strand
TCCAATTGATTACTCCCAATATTTCATTGAATCTATAATCCGCAGATAGGATTGATAGCGTTTTTGATGAATTTGATTATTTTCGACGGCTGTTTTGACAGCACATTTGGGTTCGTGGGTGTGTGTGCAGTTGCTGAATTTACATTGATGGGATTCTTTTTCAATTTCGGGGAATCCATGAGCAATTTCCTGAGCTTCCATTTTCCATAGTCCATATTCCCACACTCCGGGCGAATCAATTAAATAACCGTCAATCTTGTCAATTTTAAATAATTGAGTGACTGAGGTAACATGCGAACCTTTACCGGTTTTTTTAGAGATTCCGCCTGTTTTTAGTTCTTGCCCTAAAATAATTTCGCTAATCGAAGATTTACCGACACCGGACATTCCGACAAAAATTGAAGTTTTGTCTTTCATGATTTCGAGTAATCCATCGAATTGATTTTGGTTTTTGGTGTTGGTTGAGAAAGTTTTGTATCCCAAATCCTGATAAATTCGTTGTTCCTCATCAAAGAAGTGTTCATTGATATCATTTTTATTAAAAATGATGATTGGCTGCATTTCACAATTATGGGCAGCAACCAGGTAACGATTAATGAGATCACGGGTTGGTTCAGGTTCGACTGCGACCACAATAATCTGATTATCGACATTGGCTGCAATTTGTTGTTTCTGACCTTTATGATTGGCACGGGCAAAAACATTATGAGACGGATGAATTTCATTGATAACCCATTCGTCAATTTTATTTTCCAGAGAAACAAAGTCACCACAGATAGGTTTGAGTTTTCTGGGGAAAAAGCAAGTCAACTCGATATTTTCCCTAACATCAAGAACTTGAGCGGTTTGCTTTTGTGTGGAAACAATTCTATATCTCTTCATATAACAGTATTTTACATGTTCTGTTTGGCTTTAGGGTAGAATATGCCGAAATATTAATAAGGAATGCTTAATGATTGATAAAAAAAATAATCTGATATGGATTGATTTGGAAATGACTGGACTTAATCCACTGAAAGACCGAATTTTGGAAATTGCTGTGGTTGTAACAGACAAAGAATTGAATGTCATTGCTGAAGGCGAAGCCATCGCCATTCATCAGCCGACAGAAATTTTAGAGAAAATGGATGACTGGAATACTGAACATCATACCAATTCGGGTTTATGGACGCGTGTGGAAGATTCCGGGATTTCGGTTAAGGATGCTGAACAAATGACATTGGAATTCTTGCGTGAGCATGTCGATATTCACAGTTCGCCGATGTGTGGAAATTCAATCTGTCAGGATCGTCGTTTTTTGGCAAAGTGGATGCCGACACTTGAAAACTACTTTCACTATCGCCAAATTGACGTCAGCAGCATTAAAGAATTATTTCGACGCTGGAATCCGAAAGTTTTGGATGGGTTGCAAAAACAAGGGAATCATTTGGCATTAGATGATGTCAAAGAGTCCATTGAAGAACTGAAGTATTATCGACAATTTATGGGTGAACTTAATACTTGAAAAATGTTAAAAATTGTGAGATAATTATTAAAGTATGCTTAATTTTAATTTACGAGGAAAATTATGAAATTTGAATCATCAAATCCTGCTATGAAAGCGTTTGAAAAAACTGAGAATCTGAGTCTTGGTCCAACAGATGAGTTTGTGGTTGATAACTCTCAAAGAATGACCATCAACGGAACGGTCAATAAAACCGGAATTCTGATTGTTATTGCATTATTCACAGGTGCCTGGGGCTGGAGTAAAGTTATGACTTCTCCGCAATTATTGATGCCATTTTTCTGGACAAGTTTGGTTGTATCTATCGCTTGTTCTCTGGCGTTGTGGAAAAGACCTGACTGGGCACACATCGGTGGTCCTGTTTATGCGGCATTTCAGGGTGTGTTTCTTGGAGCTCTTTCCGGCATGCTCGATAGTGTTTATCCGGGAATTGCCATTCAGGCCGCTATGGCAACCATGGCAACAGTCGTTGGTATGTTGGTAGCTTACAAAACAGGTATTATTAAAGCGACTCCGATGTTCAAGAAAATCATCATTACCGCAATTTTTGGCATTATGATTTTCTACGGAATCAGCATTCTGGCTTCATTTTTTGGCGTTCATTTTGCTGTCAACAGCTTTTCTAACGGAAGTGCATTCAGTATCGGAATTAGCGTTCTGTTTGTTGCGATTGCGGCTTTAAGCCTGATTTTAGATTTCGATATGGTAGAAAGAGGTTCAGCTGAAGGCGCGCCTAAATTTATGGAATGGTACGGTGCTTTCGCTTTGATGGTTACAATCGTTTGGTTGTATTTTGAGATATTGAAACTGTTATCAAAATTAAATAACGATTAATTCAAAACATGATTGTTTGAATAAAAAGGAGCTAAATTCAGCTCCTTTTTTTATTTGTACAAACCTACAAATATTGAATTAGAACGATAAAGAACCATATTTAACCAAAGGTTATTGAGTAAAAATTATGAAAAGAACAATTCTGTTTATATTGACTAACATTGCTGTCCTCGCAGTCATAACCATCGTTATGAGATTGTTTGGTTTGGATGGTTACATGACCCAACATGGTCTCAATTACACCGCTTTGGCTGTTTTTGCCATTATTTGGGGTTCTGTGGGTTCGTTTATCTCGTTGGCAATGTCTAAACGCATGGCAAGGTTTGCCTACGGTGTTTCCATAATAGAGAATCCAAAGGATGAAACGGAAATGTGGTTGCTGGAAACAGTCAGAAGACAGGCTCAGCAAGCAGGAATTGGAATGCCGGAAGTTGGAATATTTCGTAATGGCAGTCCCAATGCATTTGCAACCGGCATGAAACGCAATGATTCATTGGTCGCGGTGAGTACCGGACTTTTAGAACGCATGAACAAAAAAGAAGTGGAAGCAGTACTCGGGCATGAAATCAGCCATGTTGCCAATGGCGATATGGTGACAATGGCTTTGCTTCAGGGAATATTAAATGCTTTTGTGATTTTCTTTTCAAGAATTATTGGTTATGCCATCAGTTCAGCCATGCGAGGAAATGCCAGAGACATCGGTTTCAGAGCCGGAAGTTTTATCGGCACTTTGATTGCTCAAATTTTGTTAGGGTTTTTGGCTGCAATCATTATTAATATGTTTTCACGCCATCGTGAATTTAAAGCTGATCGTGGCGGAGCCGAACTTGCCGGCAGGCAAAACATGATTGGAGCTCTTGAAGCCCTGCAACGCTCACCTTATGATTCAAAACTACAAGGTGAAATGGCCGCTTTCGGTTTCACCGGTGGCAGAGCAAAAGTGATGTTACAGAAACTTTTAGCAACTCACCCACCATTAGAAGAAAGAATTGCCGCTTTAGAAGTGGCGGAGATTATTTAAAACGATAAAGCCTGTTTTGGAAGGTCATCACAGGCTTGTCAAAATCAATTCTGCAAATTGTTGAACAACTTCTCAACCGCTTCAAATCGTTGTTCAGCTTGAGGGAATTCTCCAATCATTCGAATTGAATTGTCGGGAGCGGGCTTGTAATCTTGATATTTGGTTTGTACCAATTGAATGAGTTTCCGCAATAACTCTTCTTTTTTTGTATCAAATTTAACCGTACCGCCATACTGATCGAGTCGAATGCTATGAATATCAAATTGTTTCGATTGCAGTTGCAGCAATTTAATTTCAAACAAATTAGCAGCCTGATCAGGTAACTTACCGAAACGATCAATGACCTCAACACGGAGTTCAGTCACATCATCCTTGTTTTCACATTGACTGAGACGTTTGTAAAATGTCAGACGCAGGAACACGTCAGGAATAAAGTCATCAGGGAAAAGCGCCGGAATATTCAGCTCAATTTCAGTTTCATGAATGC
>JAGRJP010000030.1 GCA_020442665.1 Lysobacterales bacterium | reverse complement strand
CATGATATCTTCAAAGTGCTGAGTGCCGGCATTTTCTATAGTTTCAGAATTCAGGATAGCGATACTTGTTGAAGTTTCATTTTGAGGTTTTTCACCTCTTAAATCTGCGGTGACTGTTGCTGTGTAGAGTTGTTCTTTGGCATCATCAGCTATAACCGAAAAGCCAAACAGCAATAAAGCGATAGAAATTATTTTTTTCATGGATTTTTACCTTTTTCATTCTATAAATCAAAAATAAAAATCCGGTGACAGACGATTTGAATAGTATTGTTTGTTCCATTCCTACGCCGGTACAAACCGGATCAGGTTCTAAGGGTCTTATCTCAGGCTTAAAAACGGTATAAGCCACCCCTTGGAATGGAGCGATTTTAACATTGAAACTCAGGAACTCAATAAAATCCTGTTTTATTTTAAAGGTCTTTGCGAAATAAAGGGAAGGTGACAACTCCAACAGAGTTGTCACCTTTTGTGAAAAATTTATTCAAATCCATTCATAAAAATCAAATCCCCCACAGTATTACAAGATTGAGGAACAGAGATATTATTGTACTGCAATTCATCCAGATAAAAACCTTCTTCTTCCGAACCTGGGTCAGTAGAAAGACTCCATCTGACTTGAACAGTTTGACCATTATAAGCGGATAAATCATGTGTCACGCTTTGGAAGCCGGCTGAAGAGCCATTGAACGCACCTTGTGATGCAATGTAACCACAAGCGTTAATCGGTGGAGAACCTGTGCTTGAAAAATCATTCGGATAACCGCCATTTGGTGGTAAATCTGTCCAGTTGCTACCGCCATCAGTTGATATTTCAACAACCACTCCATCCCAGTCGGCTTCGATATTATATCTTGCTTGATAGGTTAGATTAGGAGTTGATGAAGGACTTGCTGGAATACTAATTTCCTGTGAGTGCATTCTTCCACAAGTGTTTGGTGTATAAGTGTTACTGCCTTCAGCTGCACTGCGATAACTCAGCAAGCCATTAGAAGATTGCTCATTACTGACCGACCAAACCGAACCTAATCTCATGACCGCAAGATTATCCACATCATCGGTGAAACTACCTTCAGTACCCGGCAACCCAAGTGCCGTTGCAACCACCTCAAACACTTCGCCGGTTTCATTTCCTCCGTTTGGTCCACTACCATCAGCAGTTGTGTCTTCTGCTTTGACAATATAATAGTAAACTTGGTTAGGTGTCACATTAACATTGTCAATAAAACCTGTGGCATTAGCAGCGGTTGTCGTCAGTAAATTACCCGATGCCGGTGTAAAGTTATGCGATGTATCACGATAAATATTGTATTTCACATCACTTGCTGCCGGACAGTTTGAGGTTGCGGCATCCCATGACAGGCTCACATGGCAATTGGCTCCACTATTTGATCCTACTAAGACACTTGAAGATTCAAACGAAGGTTGTAGCGAACAAATTTGAGTTGATGTGGCATCAATACAATTAGTGTAGGAACTCACTATATCATCCGAATAGGCTCTGACTTTATAAGCGTATTGATAACCACCAACAGTCTTATCATCGGTAAAATTATTTGTTCCTCTGATACCTACAAATCTCATTGCTGTCAAATCAGCTGTTGCACAACTTCCTTCCGTACGATAAATTTCATAATAGCTATAATCGGCAGAAACATCTGTCCAACCGAGTGAAATACCCGAAGGAGTATTTGAAGTTACCATTAAATTGGTTGGATCAGTCGGATTTGCAGGAACAGCACCACCGGATGCTAAATCTCCGGAAACAACCAGAGCAAATCCCTGTTTGTCTGATCCAAAAGTTCCATCGCCCGGAATATTGGTAGCATCAACATTGATTGTGTATGTTCCTGTTACCGGTGCAGAAAAACGAATTTGCTCGACCGAATTAATCGAATCAGCTGAACCTCCGGTTACCGAATTATTTCCTGAAAAATTGTTTGCCAGATAGGTATTTCCACCGGCATCAACGGACAAGTCCAGATTATTCACAAGCGTTACACCGGAACCAGTCGGACCGGGAACATCATACCAAACTAAAGTTGCTCTGAACTCTTCACCTGCTTGAACCGTCACTTCAACATTAAACTGTTCCCCAGTAGAAAGACCGTTTTCATTGGTAAATTCCCAAAATCTGAATCTGCGATTGTCACCATCGAAATAGAGAGTGTTTTCCAACCAAACACGCCCCCAGCCAATTTGATTGGTAAAGAATCCGCCGTCAGTTTGTGTTCCATTGAGTAGCATCGCTTTCATAAGTGTGCCGCTTGGTTTGTGAGCATCTCCGGCATTTGCCGTACCGGTCGGATAAAAGCCATCGGTAAAATATTGCCTTAATAATGCTGTACCACCGGCAGTAATTGGTGTTGACATTGAGGTGCCACTGGTTGTTCTTCTGGATGGTGTGTCAATGACATTGGCATTGTTTGAATCTCCGGCAGCCGATTCAATGCTACTTCCAGTCGCTGAAATATCCGGTTTTAAACGACCATCATCAGTAGGACCTTTATTCGAGAAAGAAGCAACAGAGGAGCTATTGCCATGTAACAATGCACCAACAGAAACCACATTTTTAGCATTACCGGGGGATGATACGGAATTGACTTGACCATCATCATTACCTGCCGCAAATAAAATAATCATATCATCCAGTTCTCGCAAGGCCTCATCCGCGCGAGCATCCGAACCAATATATTCACCTAAACTCGAAGAACCATAACTATTTGAGTGAATAAAAGCTCCTGCTGCATAGGCTTGTTGCCACATTGGAGTAGATCCGGTACCTGTCAGACCGGAATTGCTGCCAATATCATTGAATAAAATTTGTGCATTGGGTGCCATACCATCATCATTGTCATAACCATGAGCTGATGGGCTCGATGCACTTGCTGGTGGAGTTTCAGTTAAACTACCAACTTGGTTGGCGCGATCACCGGCAATTGAACCGGTTGTGTGCGTGCCATGAAAGGTTCCGTTGTCATAAGCAGCTGCACCGGGCATGGTCCAATATGCAAATATTTTATTATTTGGATGTGTTGTGCCAACAGTTGGTGGATTCACATCTTCAGCATCTGTTATCGCAGAAACCACTCCCGAACCTTTATTCAAATGCACAAACCAGTCTTCATTGCGATCAAGGCCTGAATCAGCAATACCTACAATCTGACCGGTTCCCCAAAGACCCTGATCCCAGATTGGTGTTGGAGAAGGCCTGTAAGTATCGTTACTTGAGGTTCCACCTGAAGCTGATGTTGCCTGAATCGCAGAAACAGCTTCGGTATTGAAAAAGGTTTCCTGATAATAGGGAGCAACCCATTGAATATCTTCTAAAGAAGATAGTGCATTCAGAGCCTGAGAAATACGGTTTCCGGAAACCTCTATAACGATTTGGTTATAGCCAGAAGGAATATTGCTTGAGACTATTTTTTCATTAGGGAGATATTTTTTTACCAACCCTCTTAGAATGGACTCGTCAACACTTTTAAAACTATGTACTGACAAATGATACACTGATTGCCCGGCTCTCTGAGAATCCCATAAATCTGGAGAAACTTTAAACCCACTTTGATAAGCTCCGTACCAGCGAATGTTATTATTCTGGTCTAAGAGACTCTTATCAGAATTCCTCCAATCAACCACATAAGCATTGTGACTAAGGCTTTGTAAAACCCTAAAGCCCTTTTTTTGCAGCCAGTTAAAATCCGCCTTTCTATCATTAAACTGAACAATACCATAATTATTCAGTGACAAATTCGACAAACCGGTATTTGAAAAATCCAGTTGATCAAATTTTGGATCAAAAACACCTACAGCTAAAATCAGATTGTTTTGATTAGACAAAGCATTCTTCACAGACTCTGCTGATTGTTTGGTTGCAACAACCTGTTCTGCATTCGCAGAAGAAAGAACCCCAAGCAATGCCAGAACGACACTACTTTTTAAGAATTTATTAACCATTTACGCACCCTCTAAGTTAAACTGGTCTTAAATTGTATAGGATAAATTATGTTTCAGCCATCATATTTTAAACAAAAAGATAATAACGGGATGCTTGATTTCATTAGGAGTCATCCGCTTGCAACAATCGTTACCCAATCTGAAAGTGGATTAACAATAAACCATATTCCAGTACTATTAAAAACAAGACAAAACTCAAATGTTTTGCAAGGTCATATTGCTAAAGCAAATAATATGTGGAAAGACTATCAGATTGAGAAAGAGTCAGTCGCGATTTTTACAGGTCCGCAGTCTTACATTTCTCCTAATTGGTATCCTTCAAAAAAACGGGATCATAAAGCAGTTCCAACATGGAACTACACAACTGTTCATGTACATGGTCAAATAAAGTTTTTTCATGAAAAAAACTGGCTCTTGGAGCATTTAACTAATCTGAGCGACTTTAGTGAACAAAATATGCCAAAACCCTGGCATTTATCCGAAGCACCTGAGGATTATATCAATTCAATGTTACCTGCAATTGTTGGCTTTGAAATGGAGATTATCAACATGAACGGACAATCTAAAATGAGCCAGAACCACAATGAGGGAAATCGCCAAGGTGTAATAACCGGTTTACAATCTCAGAATAAAAAGAATGTGGCTACTTGGGTCAAAAATCCTGACATGAGTTAATAAAGTCAGTTAAAATTCAGCTTTTTTTAATCCAAAACGATTCATGTACAGTCTGAACAGCGAACCTTTTAAACTGGAAAGAGATGTTGAAGCCATCATTGTTCCTGACGGGCAATCAATCAACCTGCCAGCCGGAACTGTGGGTTATATCACTCAGTCTTTAGGCGGGAGCTTTACTGTTTTTATTGATGGAAGCATGTTCATGATTTTGGGACACAATGCCGATGCTCTTGGTAAAGAACCAATGCCATTGCCTCAAATTAAAGAAAATGCAAATAAGGAAGAAATTGAAGAAGCAGTTTGGGAGCAATTGAATAATGTTTATGACCCTGAAATCCCTGTCAGTATTGTGGAACTAGGGTTGGTTTATCAGTGTGAAGTGAGTGAAAAAGAAAAAGGTAGGTATGATGTCTTTGTGGAAATGACACTGACAGCACCAGGATGTGGAATGGGTGATGTCTTACTGACCGACGCCAAAACCAAAATCAAGCTCATTCAGCAAATTGATGATATCGAGTGTAAAATCACATTCGACCCACCATGGGATAAATCCATGATGTCAGAAGCTGCTAAACTGGAAACAGGAATGTTTTAAAGTTTAAATTGTTGTATAACGCATTTCATAACTTTAATGATGTCTGGACTTCAACTAGCTTCCGCCCACATCTAAAGGAAACTGAGGCCTGATAAAAGATAAATTTTCTGTTTGTAAATTCAAAGTTTTTATCAACAAACCACTAACCAAAGAGTATAAATTTGTCTCTCCATTCTGAACAACCATAAAATAATTCTTGTCGAAATCAAAACCGTTCAATGAATCAAACTCAACCTCCTTGTTCTTAGAAAAATCATCAGTGTTTATAAAAGTAGCCTTGTTTGAACTCAAAACAACTATCAGCGCGCCTTCATTCTTTGCCTGATAAATAAAACTGGTTCCCTTACCAGTTGGGAATGCATCCCGGTTTGATAAATCGTCAGCATTAAATGATGTAACATCATCTGTTTTTGTGTTTATAACATACATATGTTCCTGTGTATGATCGAGAAGCATAGCAGTATTTGAATATTTAGCTACATAAATGGAGTAACCATAGTTAAGCCCAACTGCTGCGACAGCTACTGAGCCTAAAAATTGACCAAATTTTACACCAGCTCTACCTGTCCCAGAACGATTAATTACTTTACCGGATTGAGAGTTTATTACTGCTACCTCCGAACCTTTTCCTTCCCTCACATAGAATCTGTTTTTATCCGGATTCCAGTATGAATCAGCTATATCAAAAGGTGAGTCCATAATAACTATTTTATCTGTATTGTTTGGGTCAAGCATTAAAACTTCTCCATTACCAAAAACAAAAATTTCATTTGTACCATCATGGAGCCTGATACCAATTGGTTTTAATTTGACCTCAGGGATAGACACATTCATTAACTGATTTTCTTTAAATTCATATACAGTTAATAATCGTGAGTCTTTTGATTGACCAAAAATATAAAAACGTTCATACTTCTCATCCCTAAAATAAACAGGTGTTCCAGTAAAATAGCCATCTATTTTTGTTTTTCTCTTTGTGTTGAGATCAACTATTTCTGTTCGGTAAGACTTACCTTTATTTGTTTTAACAAAAAGGCTATTGAAGAGATTGTTGCTAAAATAATGTGGTAGTTTTCTATTTTTATTTAAGTTGACTTCAGTTATTTGTTCGAGGGTGTGGGCATCAAAAACAATGGATTTACCTTTACTTGAATTAGTATTAATAATGTACTGGTCATCATATGTTAATTCTGAATAACTATTTCCCTTGCCAAGTGAAATGGATTTCTTAAGTTTTCCGGTTTTATTGTCATACACAGAGAGGAATTTCTCTTTTTTCTTTTCGGTTTGTATATACAGATTTGAAAAATCTTTATTAACAGTAATAAACTGCCTGACCTCAAGTTCGTAGCGGTAGACACTTAAGGGATCAATATTCAAGTTAAAAAGTAGTTTATATGTATTAATATCGTATACTTTTATTACTGCTGAATCTTTTGCAGTTTCCATATAATAGAACAATTTTCCAGGGTCTATCAAATTCAAACTCTCACCTGGTCTATTGTAAGATTCGCCAAAATCAATTTCCAGTTTTTGATCAAGGTTCTCAAGATTGAAAATTTTTGCTGTGTTATTAAACACTTTTTTATTTTTTGTTTGGTAGAAAGCCAAATAATCTTGTGAAATTGCTGTTGATGAAATCAACGAAATAAATAAGCATAATATTTTCACTTGTATAACCTCTTGTATAAGTTAGTTCTTTGAGACAGTGTTTCCAGTAAATTTGAAAAATGTTGAGTTAATAGATTTTTAAAATCAACAATGTAGAAGAAAAGTAGTCAAATTTACTGATTCATTATATCTGACAATCATAACCGGCAGATTAAATATTTCAAGAAAAAAACTTATTTCAGACTAGCTACAAACTCAAAATCAATTTTTCGTTCATCAACTGAAACACCAGCGACTTTAATCCGCACCTTATCTGCTAATTGAAATTTGGAACCGGAGCGTTGCCCGACCAGTTTGTGCTGGATATTGTCGTGATGATAATAATCGTTTGGTAATGATGTGACATGAATCAAACCATCAACCATGACATTGTCTAATGTTACAAACACGCCAAAATGCACCACTCCTGAAATTTTACCGGTAAATTCTTCGCCGATATAGTTCTGCATATACATGCACTTGAGACGAGAATCCACATCTCTGGAAGCATTTTCAGCACGTCGTTCATTGTGTGAACATTGGACACACATGGCTTCTGCTTTTTCCGGCGAATAAATAAATCGTTTCGGCTTGTTGGTTTTAACGATGTAATCAATAGCCCGGTGCACCATTAAATCAGGATAACGACGAATCGGTGAAGTAAAGTGAGCATAATGTGTTAACGAAAGCCCAAAATGACCTTTGTTGGCCGATTCATAACTGGCAAGGCTTTGAGAACGTAACAGCACGCTTTCAATCAAAGACTTATCATCACGGTTTTTTACCAGTTCAATAATTCGTTCAAAATCATGTGGAGAAACCGGATCACTAAATCCCGGTTTAATTCCCAGCGACAACAAAAATGCTTTTAAATCTGTCAGTTTATTCAAAGGCGGTGCATCATGCACGCGATAAGCTGAGGGAACTTGATGCTTCTCAATATATTTTGCCGCACAGATATTGGCAGCAATCATGAATTCCTCAATCAATTTATGCGAATCATTACGTTGATAAGGCTGAATATCTGATACCTGCCCATCCTCACCAATACTGATTTGCACATCGGTTGAACTGAATGTAATGGCACCACGATTTTCTCTGGCAACCGCCATCACTTTGTATAAATCGTGCATGGTGTCTATTGCAGGAGAGACTGTTTCATCCCATTTTGTTGGTTTTTCACCTTCCAATAAATAGTTCCAGCATTGTTTGTAAGTGATTCGGGCATGAGAGTGCATCACGCCCCGATAGAATTTATACGACTCAATTTGCCCGGCAGAATTGATTTGCATATCACAAACCATGCACATGCGATCGACATGGGGATTGAGCGAACAAATGCCATTCGACAACTCAAGTGGCAACATCGGAATCACTTTTCCGGGGAAATAAACCGATGTTCCTCGTTTATAGGCCTCTTTATCGATTTCGCTATTCGGCGGAACATACTTGGAAACATCCGCAATGGCGACCAATAAATTCCAGCCTTTATCGTTTTTCTTTGCATAAACCGCATCGTCAAAATCTCTGGCATCTTCTCCATCAATCGTTACCAAAGGTGTTTCTCGCAAATCGACAACATCTTCGGTAATATCTTCTTCGGTGACATGATTCGGAATGTAAGAAACCACATTGTCAAAATTTTCCGGCCACTCATGTGGTAAATTCTGAGACGCAATCGTTAATTGCATCGCTAATTTGGAATCCAGTTTTTGTCCCAAAACCGCAATCACTTCGCCAAATGCCGGATGTTTGCGATTGGGATATTCGGTAATCATTGCTGTGACATAATCACCATCATTGGCAGTAGCTTCATAACCCGAAGGAATAATAATGTCATCAATGGCATTATTGTCCGGCTCTACAATTCCCTGACCTTGTTTGTGGAAAAAACGACCGGCAATGGTTGTGTGTGCTCTTTCCAGAATTTCTACAATAAACGCATCCTGCTTATTCTTACGACGTCCGGATTGCAAACTGGCAAGCACCGTGTCTCCATCCATGACTTTTCGCATTTCACTCGGTAATATAAACCCGTCCTCTTCAAGCTCCGGTGAAATTAAAAAGCCAAAACCATCCGCATGAGCATGAACAACCCCTTTAATTAAGTCCGTTTTTTCCCTGACACCATATCCACCCCGACGGTTGATAAACAAAGAGCCATCACTAATCATGGCACTAAGCCTTTTACTCAAGCCATCCAGTTGTTCTTCATTCTGAATTCCAATTCGATCAGCAATTTTTTGCAAAGATAAAAGTTTTTTCTTGGTTTTTAAGAAATCCAAAATCGCCGTTCTGCTGGGAATAGGGTTCGGGTATTTGGCAACTTGCTCAGCAAATTCAGGATCAGGAATATTAAACGGATTTTTCATAAAAATAGATTTTTCAAACTGAAATGGATTGTAGCATAGATAGTTCTTTCTTTATTTCTTACTTATGTAAATAATCAAGCAAAAATTTATTGATAAATATCCAATAGCTTGCATTGACGCATATATACTAAATTGTGATGTGTTTGTAAGCAATGAGGCGATATCCAAATGCGTGAAAATAATAGTATAGAATTAAGCTCAGGGAAACATTGTAAGTTCTTAAGAATTAGACGTGACCTTATACCAAACTATTACATATTGGCATTTCCTAAATCGCAAGGCGAACCTAGCAAAGAAGAAGTGTCTGAAATGGTTACTCTTGGTATCGAATACGCCAAGTCTATTGCAAAGCAGTTCGTTGGAGATTCAGAAGCTTATACCCTTCTATATAGTGGTTATAGCGCTAGAAGAGAGAAAGGATGGCATATACACATCGTATTGCTAGGGAATAGATGGAAAAAAGCATGGTTATATTTAGTTTTAGCAGGAAAAAATATACTCCAAGCTATTGGCCTCAGAAAAGACGACTCACCAAGAATAGAAAGATGAACAAAAACAGATGGGAAGCGCTTATGGGCGCACTGGGATTCAAAGATTCATTTTATTGTTATGATGATCTCTATAATGCTTATTCTGAAAAACATCGTTTTTACCACACAGTCAAACATATTGAAGCAATGTTTAGGCACTTCGATATTGTTAAAGACATAGCAGAAAGACCTGCCGAGTTGGAGCTTGCAATATGGTTCCATGATGCTATTTACAAACCTTTTTCTAAGAACAACGAACTTAATAGTGCAGAGTGGGCAAAAGAATTTTCTCTTTCAAATGGCTATTATATGGAGGGTGCAGAACGCATACATAGCCTGATTATGGCTACCCAGCACAACGGGATAGTTCAAGATAAAGATCAAAAGTTGATTGTAGATATTGATCTTACTATTCTCGGAGCATCCCCAGAGATATATGATGAATTCGAACGGAATGTACGCAAAGAATACAAGATGGTTCCTACGTTTATATACCGAAAGAAAAGAAAGGAGTTGCTAATGTCATTCCTGAGTAAAGTAAGCATTTACAACTTGGATTATTTCAAAGAAAAGTATGAGAACATTGCTAGGTATAATATTAAGAGAGCAATTGAAATGCTATAAATTTCATAACTGGTTTCTCAATATGAGGATGTTGTTTCAAACTAGAAAGTCTTCACCTCTCCCTCGGGTCCAACGCATCTCTCAATCCATCACCAATAAAGTTAAAACAAAACAAGGTTACAGCCAGAAAAGATGCGGGAAATATCAACGACCAGGGGGCGATTTCCATGTCTTGGGCGCCTTCATTGACAAGTGCTCCCCATGAGGTGTATGGTTCCTGAACACCCAAACCCAAAAAGCTGAGGAATGATTCCACCAGAATAACCTGTGGCACGGTTAGGGTGACATAAACCACCACAATTCCCAGAAGATTTGGAATAATATGTCGAAAGATAATTGCCGGAGTGGATGCGCCGATGGCGACGGCTGATTCAATAAATTCTTTGTTCTTAAGAGTGAGAGTTTGTCCTCGAACGATTCGTGCCATATCCAGCCAGATATATCCGCCAATCGCTGCGAATATCAAAAAAATATTCCTGCCAAAAACCACCATCAGCATAATAACCAAAAACATAAAAGGCAACGCATAGAGAATATCAACAATCCGCATCATCACACTATCAACTTTTCCACCAAAATAACCGGCAATCGCGCCATAAGTTACTCCAATAATTAGACTCACCGCTGTGGCAACAATTCCCACAAGCAGAGAAATTCTTCCTCCGTGTAAGGTGCGAGCGAATAAATCACGACCCAGAGCATCGGTGCCAAAATAATGTTGAGTCTCTGAGTTTGGCGGAATGGACATATACTCCCAGTCAATGAATTCAATTTCATAAGGTGAGAAAAAAGGAAGTATCAGGACTGCCAAAACCATCAGAACCAAAACCACAAAGCTGGTAACTGCCAGTTTGTTTTTTCTGAGTCTTTGCAATGCATAAAACATTAAACTCTTGCCTTGAGTTTCATTTGGCAGAGTTTTTGCAAGCCCTAATAATAGACTTTTCTTACCAAACATCATTGGCTTTGCACTCGTAATTTGGGATCAAGCCAGGCGTATAAAATATCGACAATTAAATTAAACAAAACAACCATTACACCGATAAAAATAACTACGCCCATGACTAATGTGTAATCACGGTTCAAAGCTCCTAAAACGAAATATCTTCCAAGTCCCGGGACTCCAAAAATTTTCTCAATTACCACCGATCCGGTTGTGATTCCGGCAGCTGCCGGCCCGAGATAGGAAATAATCGGCATCAAAGATGGTTTCAGAGCATGTTTTAAAATGATTTGAGTCATTGAAAGTCCCTTCGCTTTTGCCGTGCGAATGTAATCGCTGGCAAGCACTTCAATCATTGAGCCACGCATCAAACGGGCAATATAGGCGATGTATCGTAAAGACAATGCAAAAACAGGCAAAACCAGATATTCAAACTTTCCATCGCCCCAACCACCGGCAGGAAACACATCAAAATTGATGGCAAACAGTAATATCAATAACGGTGCAGCCACAAAATTAGGGATAGAAACACCCGTCATCGCACTCGACATCAGTAAATAATCCACCCAAGAGTTTTGTTTCACCGCAGCAACCGTTCCAATGCTTATACCGACAAAAAAAGCAAAGACTAAAGCCAAACCACCAATCGTAAGTGAAATCGGAAATCCTTGAGCAATCAATTCCGTTACGGTGAAATCTTTATATTGAAATGACGGCCCGAAATCACCTTGGATGATATTTCCCAAATAGCGAAAATATTGTTGATGAAGCGGTTCATCCAAATGGTATTTGGCTTCCAGTTTTTGTTGGATTTCCGGTGGCAAATCCTTTTCTGAATCAAACGGACCACCGGGTGCAACCCGTATTAGAAAAAACGTCACTGTAATCAATATCAGCAAGGTTGGAATGGCTCCGCCGATGCGTTTAATAATAAATTTCAGCATTGAGTTGAGTATGATTGACGGTAATCAAAAGTATAGCAAAGTGAGTGAGTGAAATCATTATAAACCTGAAAAATACTGTCGCCACTTTTTTACTGAGTTTGATATAATCCCCGACTTTTTTAAAAATCTTTAAATGCTCAATCCACAACAACAAGCTGCGGTCAATTATTGTGACGGACCACTTTTGGTACTGGCAGGTGCCGGCTGTGGAAAAACACGAGTCATCACCGAAAAAATTGCTTATTTGATTGGTAACAAACAAATAAAACACTTCAACATTTTCGCTATTACATTCACTAATAAGGCAGCCAAAGAGATGGCTCAACGAGCCGGAAAAATGATTCGCTTACCTGAGGGTGAATCACTGAACATCTCCACATTTCACTCTCTGGGCATGAGAATCATTCGAGAAGAAATCAAACACAGCCACTATCGTCATGGTTTCAGTATTTTTGATAGTTCCGAGACTCATAACATCATCAAGGAGTTATTACCCAAAGGCAGCAATAGAGAACAAATCAACAAGGTTCAATGGCAAATTTCAGGCTGGAAAAATGAAGGATTGTTAGCCAATGAAGTACAAACTCAGCATTTAGCGATTCAGCAGATTTATCAACAGTATCAACAAAGATTGGTTGATTTTAACGCTTTAGATTTTGATGATTTAATCTTACAACCTTTAAAACTTTCACAAAGCAATCCTGAGGTTTTATCTCGTTGGCAGGAAAAAATGCAGTTTATTTTGGTCGATGAATATCAGGATACCAATGGCAGCCAATATAACTTGTTGAAAATGCTTGGTGGAAAACACCGGAATATCATTTGCGTTGGAGACGATGACCAATCGATTTATGGCTGGCGTGGCGCACAAGCAGAGAACCTCAATCTTTTAAAGCAAGATTTTCCGGACTTAAAAGTGGTGAAACTGGAGCAAAATTACCGCTCTACACAAACTATTCTTTCAGCCGCCCATGATGTGATTAAGCAAAATCCTCATGAATTCGAGAAGAAACTATGGAGTGATTTGGGCGGCGGCGATTTAATTAAGGTTTCAGACTTTGAATCTCCCGAAGCCGAAGCCGTGCAATTGGCAGCGGATATTGAATATCAAAAAATACTCAAAAAGAACCGTTATGCCGATTATGCAGTTCTCTATCGCTCTAATCATCAGGCAAAAGTAGTTGAACAAATTTTTCGTGGCAATAATATTCCCTATGTGATGAGTGGCGGACGCTCGTTTTTTGATTTCACTGAAATCAGAGACTTGATGGCGTACATTCGGCTTTTATGTAATCCCAAAGACAATGCGGCATTCTTACGAATTGTCAATATTCCACGTCGTGGAATCGGCTCATCCTCGCTGGCGTCTCTGGCACAATCCGCTGAACGTGCAAGTATTGGATATTTCAAAGCAGCTAACAGTGATGAAATTTTGGCAAATATTTCGCCAAGGACCGCGTCGAAACTGAAAGAGTTCTATCAGCTAATCAATTCTTTGCAAAAGAAAGTGCTTGCAAATACCTCTGCCGATAAAGTGGTTGATGAGCTGGTTGACAAAACCGATTATTTATCATGGATTGAACAAACATCCAAAGACAAAACCAGTCGCCAAAACCGTATCAAACTGGTCAAGGATTTTCAAAAATGGATACGAGCTTTTTGTCAAAAAGAGCCAATCGGTCTTCTAGAAGTCGCAAACCAACTGAGTTTGCAAAGCAATAAGGAAGACACGAGCAAAGAAGATGCAGTGCAAATGATGACTTTACATGCAGCCAAAGGGCTTGAGTTTGGTCATGTCTATCTCATTGGCGTTGAAGAAGGAATTCTTCCGCACCGCAATTCCATTGAAGAAGACACTATCGAAGAAGAACGTCGCCTCATGTATGTCGGCATGACCCGCGCCATGCGAAACCTGCATATCAGCTATGTCAAAAAACGTAAAAACAAATTTGCCCTTGATGAAGATTTCGAAACCGGACCCAGCCGTTTTTTAGATGAACTCCCAAACTCACATATCCAAGGCTATGGAGTTAAACCCGAAGAAAGCGAAGACGAAAAAAAACAGAAAAAACTGGCAAACCTTGCTGCTTTGAGAGCGATGTTGGATTGACTTCTAATATAAACAATATTGATTTTCCTACAAACAATTAGGAAATCTCCCCTATCTGGAAATCTAATTAAATCAATACAATACCTGCTGGTTTGATTTAGAGAAAGAAATAATGGCAAAGCTGGCTGTGGTTTATTCGCGTGCACAAAGTGGAATTGATGCTCCTTTGGTGCGGGTGGAGGTGCATTTATCGCGTGGTTTACCGGGTTTGTCTATTGTGGGACTTCCGGAAACTGCGGTGAAAGAAAGCAAGGATAGAGTTCGGGCGGCTATTTTAAACAGCAATCTGGAGTTTCCACAACAACGTATCACTATCAATTTAGCTCCGGCGGATTTACCAAAGGAAGGTGGGCGTTTTGATTTGCCCATTGCAATTGGTATTTTGGTAGCTTCCGGACAAGTGAGTTCAGACCGTTTAACTGAAACCGAATTTGTCGGTGAGTTATCTTTAGGAGGACAATTGCGAACGATTCGAGGAGTTTTGCCGGTTGCGGTTAAGTCGGCTGAAAATAATCGTGTTTTGGTTGTCCCCAAAGATAACGGTGCGGAATCCGCTTTGATTTCCGAAGGTGTGAATAAAACTGCGGATAATTTATTGCAAGTTTGTGCCTGGCTCAATCAAATGGATGATTTGCCAAATGCTGTTAAAGCCAAAAGATTCAATATCAAACCAATAGCGGATATTTCCGAAGTGAAAGGACAAATTCAGGCGAAAAGAGCTTTGGAAATTGCAGCCGCAGGCGGACATAATTTGTTGTTTATCGGTCCTCCGGGAACAGGAAAAACCATGCTTGCCAGTCGTATGCGGGGAATCATGCCACCATTGACGGAACAACAAGCCTTAGAGACAGCGGCTATTGCATCTATCAGCTCCAAAGGCTTTGATATCAACGATTGGTTCGTTCCGCCATATCGAAATCCTCATCACTCAGCATCGGCTGTGGCACTAGTCGGAGGTGGCTCGAATCCTAAGCCGGGTGAAATTTCTTTATCCCATTTTGGGATTTTATTTTTAGACGAACTCCCTGAATTTTCACGTCAGGTTTTGGAGGTTTTACGAGAGCCAATTGAGTCCGGAAAGGTTACCATATCCCGGGCAGCAAGACAAGCAGAGTTTCCTGCGAATTTCCAGTTGATTGCTGCGATGAACCCTTGCCCTTGCGGATATTTTGGCGATAAAGAAAGAGTTTGTTCCTGCTCTGCGATGCAAATTGAACGCTATCGTGCCAAGGTTTCCGGTCCTTTACTGGATCGAATTGATATGCATGTAGAAGTTGCTAGGATTCCTTATAAAGACCTGAGAAAACCCGGTAAAAGTGTTGAAAACAGCGACACTTTGAGAAAACGAGTGACGGCTGCCAGAGAAATTCAGTTACAAAGAAATCTTGGTCAAACCAACGCTCAGCTTGGCAATAAAGATTTGGAGCGAGTGATTCATATATCAGAAGACAATTTGCAAATGCTGGAAGGAATTGTTGAGAAACTCAAACTCTCGGCTCGGGCTTATCATCGAATTTTGAAATTATCACGAACTATTGCTGATCTGGAACACTCGGAAATTGTAGAAAAGCACCATTTATTAGAAGCGGTTTCTTATCGTTGTTTGGACAGAGCTTAGTTTTTGACGATATTTAAAAATTGATTCTTTAATTCATCAAAATCAAACAATTCAATATCAGCCAAGTGTGAAGGAATCACATTGCTGAGAGAACGAGCAATATTTTCAATGCGCCCGGGATGAATTTTTTCCCAGTCTTGGAGCATCATTTTAATCGCTTTCCGCTGCAAGTTTTCCTGCGAACCGCACAAATTACAGGGAATTATAGGAAAATCGACAGCATTTGCATACTCCTCAATTTCGCTCTCAGCACAATAGGACAAGGGTCGAATAACGGTGTGCTTGCCATCATCGGATAATAGTTTAGGTGGCATAGATTTGAGAGTGCTGCCAAAGAACATATTTAAAAACAAAGTTTCAACCCGATCATCGCGATGATGCCCGAGAGCAATTTTAGTGCATTGTTGCTCTTCCGCAAACGAATACAAAATTCCGCGACGCAATCTGGAACATAATCCGCAGGTGGTTCTACCTTCAGGAATAATGCCTTTAACAATGCTGTAAGTATCTTGTTCGATTATGTGATAATCAATACTCAATTTCTGAAGATAATCAGGCAAAATATTCTCAGGGAATCCTGGTTGTTTTTGATCCAGATTAACGGCAACAAGCTTGAAATTAACAGGAGCTTTTTTCTGCAACAACATAAGCATATCCAGCATGGTGTAAGAATCTTTCCCGCCGGAAAGACAAACCATGATTTTATCACCTTCCTCTATCATGTTGAAATCAGCAATCGCCTGACCGGTTTTGCGTTTTAGCTTTTGGCGGATTTTATCAAGCGAGATAACGTCTTGTTGATTTATTGTTTGCATGTGATATATTCTATGCTGGTTGAAAAGATTGTAAATAAAAAGAGTGCAAGAGTTTGAAATAAAAAATCTGGAATTGCAGCTGTTGGAGCTACGAAGCGAGCATCGCGATTTGGATGAAATCATCCACGAAATGATTGATTCCATGCATCCGGATCAACTCAAAATTCAACGTCTGAAAAAACGCAAACTTAGGGTCAAAGATAGCATCATCAGATTAGAGAGTCTGTTAATTCCTGATTTAGATGCCTGAATTATTTATTCGCCATTGCAGCCACTTTACCAATGGTTAATCCCTGCACCAGGATGCTGAAAATAACAACTGCATAAGTCGCTGTCAGAAGCGGGTCACGCCAAGTTCCTGCCGGAAGTGATAAAGCCAAAGCCACGGAAATACCACCTCGCAAACCTCCCCATGTCAGAATTTTTACAGTGTGTGGCGAGTAGGAATTTTTATATTTCAAAATCGCCACTGGCAGTCCGACACTGATAAATCTGGCTATCAAAGCTGTTGGGATTATCAATAAAGCAGCAAGAATGTAATTCTGGCTGATTTGAATGATTAATAATTCAATACCAATAAGTAGGAATAAAACCGCATTGAGAATTTCATCAATCAACTCCCAGAAATCATCCAGTCTTTTGCGAGTATTTTCACTCATAGCCAGTCTGCGTCCTTTATTCCCAATCATCAAACCGGCAACAACAATCGCAATTGGTCCTGAAATATGTAAATGCTGTGCCAATGAATATCCACCGGTGACCAGAGCCAAGGTGATTAAAACCTCAACCTGATAATCATCGATTGATTTTAAAAACAAATAGGCAATATAGCCAATTATTAAACCGTATATGGTTCCGCCGATGGCTTCTTTAAGGAAGAGTAAACTAATATGACTCATTGAAACTTCACTTTGGCCGGTTGCCAGTTCCAGAACAACGATAAATAAAACAACCGCAACACCATCGTTGAATAATGATTCGCCAGTGATTTTGACTTCAATGGCTTTGGGAGCACCGACTTTTTTAAGAATTCCCATCACAGCAATCGGGTCTGTAGGTGAAATCAATACTCCAAAAACCAAGCAGTATAAAAAAGGAACATCAATTTGCAAGAATGCAAAAATGTAATAGGATACAAAGGCAACAATGGCTGCTGAGATGACAATTCCTATGGTTGCCAATATAGCAATGGTATCTGCAAGTTCAGCCAGTTTGTTAATGTTTACATGCAATGCGCCGGCAAAAAGCAGAAAACTTAACATGCCATTGAGTACTGCTTCATTGAAATCTATTTGAGCAAAAATGTGTTGAACACTTTCTGTGCTGAAAAGTCCCATTTTATGGGCGATTATGATAGCCAGCGACATAAGTAAACCTATCAGCATTATCCCGATTCCATTCGGTAATTTGATGGTTTTGTAATTAATTAAGGAAAACAGAGCAGCCAGCGATAACAATATCGCAACCATATCGAATAATGACATTAATTTCACACAGTGACAGAAATAGATGCTAGGGTAACAAAAAGCGTTTTGAAATACAATAAAGCCAAAAAACTGGAACAATATTAAAGTTTCTGATATTCAAATAGAACCATGTTTTTTACCCATTTTTCATAAGGTGTGAATAAATTGATATTAAAAGTCTTTGCTAATTTTTCTTTATTACCAATGAGATATCGGTTGTCCATAGGGCGATAAAACCGTGTATCAATAGCAACTACTGTTTCACCTGAAGAGTTAATAGCTATGGTATTTTCATCCCGTCCTTTCCAACTGATTTTGTAGTTCAAGCTAGCAAAAGCAACTTCAACCATGTCTTTAACACTATGAAGCTTACCACTTGCAAATACAAAATCATCACCTTTGGGAAGTTTTAACAGCTCTGGGAACAATTTGACATAGTCAGGAGCATATCCCCAATCTTTTTTGGCATTGATATTTCCAAGCATCAGTGGTTTGCCGCCGTGCTTTACAATTCTGACAACTTCCTGGCATATTTTTTTACTGACAAATTCATCACTTCGTAGTTCAGATTCATGGTTGAATAATATGGCGATTGAAGAATAAATATCATACCTGTCTCTAAAGTATTCAACTAAATTATGCGCTGCTAACTTGGAGATTCCATAAGGATTTGAGGGTTTTTTAGGGCTGTTTTCATCCACATCTTCAGATAAATTGCTATCAAATATTTCACAACTGGAAGCAAAAAACAGACGTGTTTCAGGACTTGAGTTTTTTATCGCTTGTAAGATTTTCAAAGTCCAGTTGGAATTCACTTCAAAAACCTTTTGAGGGTTGTCATGAGATTGTCCCACATGGCTGAAAGCTGCTAAATGATAAAACTCGTCAGGCTGATATTCTAAAATAATTGAGTTGATATCAGCGAGTGTTTGCAATGCAACAAAGTGAATGTTTTTATGGCTTTCAATGTTAAGTGCTTGCAAGTTGATTGTATTATAATTTTCTCTAACTGGTGCGATTATCTGATAATTACGTTGCAATAAGTGTTGAGCGAGCAATGATCCATCTTGTCCGCTAATACCTGTAATAATTGCTTTTTGAGTCTGCATTGAAACCATAATTTGATGAAAGCAACATTATAGACACAAATTAAGATGGCGAAAATGTTTGTTTTTCCTATTTTCGGGAGTTATAAAGCCTTTGCGGCTATGGTTTTAAGGCTAAAATAAGTATAATCTCGCCCTTTTAATTGATAGCGAACAGGAAAGATTATGGGATTAAGACATGTGGCAGTTGGAAAAGATGTGCCAAATGATATCAATGTGGTCATTGAAATTCCGGTGAATGGAGAAGCAGTCAAATACGAAGTCGATAAAGACTCTGGTTTGATTTTCGTAGATCGAGTATTAAACACTTCTATGCGTTACCCATGTAATTACGGTTTTATTCCGCACACACTTTGTGGAGATGGTGACCCGGCTGATGTGTTAGTGATTATGCCTACACCATTATTGCCCGGATCGGTGGTGCGTTGCCGTCCGATAGGAATGTTGCAAATGACAGATGAGAGCGGTGAAGATGCTAAAATTGTTGCTGTTCCGGTGAGCGATGTAACCGGCTTGTATCGTAATATAGGCTCTATTCGCGACTTGCCGGAAGTGATTCTTGATCAAATTGCTCATTTCTTTGAGCATTATAAGGATCTTGAAAAAGGTAAGTGGGTTAAGGTTGATGGTTGGAGAGATGCCGATGTTGCAAAACAGGAAATTCTAGATTCCATCACTAATTTTGAAGAAGCTAAGGAAAAACCACGTTTTTAATTTTATTTTATGAATCTACTTGCCATTGATACCGCAACCGAAAGCTGTTCAGCAGCTTTGCTGGTCAATGGCAAGGTTTATCAACGTTTCACCGTCCAAGCTCGTTTGCATGCTGAGTTGATTTTGCCATTTATTGATGAACTGCTGGAAGAATCAGAAATCTCAAAGACTCAAATTGATGGTTTGGTTGTGGGTCGAGGTCCGGGTGCTTTCACTGGGGTTCGAATAGGCGTGGCAGTTGCCCAGGCTTTGGCATTAGCTTTGGATTTGAAAGTCGTCGAAGTGTCGAATTTAATAGCATTGGCATATCGTGCTATTGATGAATTAAATCAACAAGAACCGTTTAATCTGGTGGTAGCCACTGATGCCAGAATGAATGAGGTTTATTGGACAAAGTACCAAATAAAAGGCGATGAAATTATTTCACTGACAGAAGAACATGTTGGTAAAGCCTGTGATGTTGAATTAGCAGATACCGATTATTATATCGGCAACGGTTTTAGTGTTTATCCGGAATTAATTGATTGTGCAAACACACACCCAATGCCTTTCAAAACAGATATCAATTCTGACGCAAAAGACATGTTGTTGCTGGTTAAAGACCAATTTAAAAAATTGGCGATTTCAGCATCAAACCTTTCTCCGGTTTATCTTAGAGAGCCGTAGTTCTATTTGGCTGTGTGAGTGCTTTCAAAAATTTTGTCAGCCGATGCAGCAATAAATCCCTGATAAAGTTTTCCGGAATCCGGTAAAGGGTATCTTTTTGCAAACTCGTAAAAACATCCCGGAATCACATGATTGGCATTGTCAAACTGCATGTTGACAGGAGCCGCCATTGTTGAGGATTGTTCCAAAAGTTGAGCCGGCGTGCCTTTAATCAACCCGGATACTTCATTTAACACAAACCCATTCTCCAACAGGAAGCTATTTAAATCTTCTAGCATAAAAAATGTCGTGAGATGATTCAGTGAAACCGTAAAATGATTGGCTCTGTAGCCAAATGCTGCTGTCCAGGCCGCATATTCGCTTTCGCGCAATAATTGAATGTATTGTTCAAATGACAAATCCCAACTGCGACCCGACGCTACGAACAAATCATCATTAACCGTTTCTACATCAACTTGATGATCAATATCGGAAATGATTTGCTGAGTTTCATCGGAAAACAGTTCTGATCTCAGTTCAGAAATAAAAACTTTCGGGTAATTGGGGTTTTCAGAGTGTTGAAGGTGAATTGCATTCAGCTTTTTCTTTTCAAAATCGTACTCGCCGGCTTTTTCGTATCCGAGTTTAAGAAAAACTTTTGCCAGACTTGGTATGCCTAGTTTTTCAGTATTGAATGTCCGTAATGCAATATGGTCATTGATAACCTCTTCACCACGGTTTTGCAATAGGGTTTGGATTTTTTGAGCCTGCGGATTAATTTTAATGTATTGATTCCATAGCGTCTCGAAAATACTTTCAACTGATAAAGCCATACAAATTTCTTTGATAAATTAAACCCCTAAATTCTAACTTTCTATTTTAGAGTTAAATACCTAATAGCAGAAATCTATGTATTGAATTACAATACCTGTCCGAAAATAAATTTATAAAACAATGGATTCAGCACAGTCAGAAATATTCGAAACCATAAAAAAATACTATGATGCAACGGAGGAGGAAGTGAAACGAATTATTGAAATTCTAAATTCCGCCAGTTATCAGCGCTCGGACAGAGATTATGATTTCATTAATAGTGACTTGGCAAGACCGATGCGCTTGCAATTGGAGTATTTGAAAGTTCAGAGTGTTCTTCAGCAGAAGAACATCAAAAAAACCATTGTGGTATTCGGCGGAACTCGTGTCACTCAAAAGAAACGAGCTGAAATTCGTTATCAAAACGCCAAAAATAATTTACAAAAAGAACCTGACAACGAAAGCTGTCAATACCAGCTTAAAGTTGCGGAAAGAGTTTTAAGCAAAGTTCCCTATTACGAAGAAGCCAGAAAATTTGCGCAGATTGTTGCACGATACAGTAAAAGCCTGAAGAATGACTCTGTCCATATCATGACCGGAGGTGGTCCGGGAGTCATGGAAGCAGCCAATCGGGGTGCTTTTGAAGAAGGAGCAGATAGTATTGGATTGAATATTGATCTTCCCTTTGAGCAATTTCCAAATCCTTATATCACACCGGATTTGTGCTTTAGCTTCCGCTATTTCGCACTGAGAAAGCTGCATTTTATGCACAGAGCCAGAGCTTTGGTTGCTTTTCCCGGTGGTTTCGGTACTTTTGATGAATTGTTTGAGGCACTCACCGTGATACAAACCAAGACAATTAAGCCAATTCCGATAGTTCTTGTTGGTCATCATTATTGGGAAAATGCCGTCAATTTTGAGTTTTTGGCAGAAGAAGGTGTCATCAATCGAGAAGACTTGGATCTTTTCACTATTGTGGATTCAGCAGATGATGCGTGGAGTCACATATTGAATTGGTATAGAGAAAAAGAAATAGCAATTTAATTATTAGTGTTCTGATTCCAGTATTATTTTCAATTTTTTAGCTGTTATTTTGAAATCCTGTTGAATTATTTGTAAAATCACGCGATTGTACATGCGAATTTTACTCGCTTCGAGCCTGGATTTACAGATTAGTACCACGACATCCTGCCGGATATTCGCAATATGGCAGACTTCTTTCAAAGTCGATGGAAGTTTGGACTGAAACTTTTTATCCAGTTCAAACAAATATGAAGCATGCTTAAACACTTTCTGCAACTCAGAAGATGAGTTCAGAGAACGACTGACGGGTGAAAATCCTGAGTTGTTTCGCATGGTTTTATTGTCATGAATGACAACTAAAATAACAAGAAAAAATATGAAAAATTTAATAGTTTTAAAACAGAGCAAGACTGGTACCAGCAGTTATCATTTGTCTGATAATGGTCTTCGCAGAAAATTAATCACCTTAGTGACATTATCATTTTTAACCGTTTTGAGTGCCGGAATTGGCGCCGGTTATTTTTTGTTTAATGGAGACATTGATTCTGACAATGTTTTGAAAAACATGCAGTCACAAGTCAGCCAAAAACAAAGTGAGGTGCAAGAGTTTAAGGAAAAAGTGAATCGTGAATTAGATTCCTTAGCATTACAAATCGGTGGATTGTATGCCCAAAGTGCCAGAATCAATGCTTTGGGAGATCGTTTGACTCAAATTGCCAAACTTGAAGATGCTGAATTCGACTTCACGACTGCTCCCGGTGTTGGTGGAGCGGGATTGGAATTGACCAATGAAGAAAATACTCCGGAAAATTTATTTGAGAGTTTATTTTCTATCAAAGAAAACTTTAAACAGCAGGAAGAGCAACTGTTGTTATTAAGTGAGTTGCTAGAAGAAAAGGACTTGGATCAACAAATCAAACCATCTGGCAAGCCCATCAGAAATGGTTGGATTTCTTCCAGTTATGGAACCCGTACCGACCCGTTTACCGGTAAACAAGCATTTCACTCCGGACTTGATTTTTCAGGTAAAAAAGGAGCTATCATCCAAGCAGCAGCAGATGGTGTTGTTATCTGGTCAGGTAAAAGAGGAGATTATGGAAAAATGGTTGAGATTGATCATGGTTCCGGATATATCACTCGTTATGCACACATGAGTGAAACGAAAGTGAATGTGGGCGAAAAAGTTACAAAAACGCAGGAGATTGGAATTATGGGTAAATCAGGAAGAGCAACATCCGAGCATCTTCATTTTGAAGTTTTGAAAAAAAATACCAAAGTCAATCCGTGGCCTTTTATTTCCAAAAAGTAATGGTCTAACGCTTGAAAAGCAAAACAATTGCATCCATTTACTGCTACTGGAATTTGGACGAAATCATTCAGCATAAAGCTACAGAGAACCTATCATCATGATATTAAATAGTGTATTTACTAAAATATTCGGCAGCCGTAATCAAAGGCTGGTCAAACAACTCTATAAAATCGTTGATAAAATTGATGCGTTGGAACCCAAGTATCAAGCGATGCGAGATGGAGACCTTCAACATCAAACACAAGTTCTAAAAGATAAATTAGCAAGCGGTGAGCATTTGGACAATTTGCTCGTAGATGCTTTTGCTGTGGTTCGCGAAGCATCTGTACGTGTGATGAAGATGCGCCATTATCGCGAACAAATGCTTGGAGGAATGGTTCTTCATAACGGAAAAATTGCTGAAATGAGAACCGGTGAAGGTAAAACTCTGGTAGCAACTTTACCGGCATATTTAAATGCTTTAACCGGAAAAGGCGTCCATATTGTTACGGTTAATGATTATCTGGCGACTCGTGATGCCAAATGGATGGAACCTTTATATAATTTTCTTGGGATGAGTGTCGGGATTGTTGTTCCGGGAATGAATCCGGCCGATAAAAAAGCTGCTTATGCAGCAGATATCACTTATGGTACAAATAACGAATACGGGTTTGATTATTTGCGTGACAATATGGCTTTCTCATTGGAGGATAAAGCTCAAAGAGAACCACACTTTGCGATTGTGGACGAGGTTGACTCTATTCTTATTGACGAAGCAAGAACACCTTTAATTATTTCCGGACAAACCGACGATTCACCGGAACTGTATCACCGTATTAACCACCTCACTCCCGCACTTCAACCTTCATCACAAAAAATTGAAGAAGGTGATGGTAGCATCAAATCCATGCTCGAAGCCAAAAAACAAATGGCATTGAAAGAGCCTGATGGCGATTTTATAATTGATGAAAAAGCCAAACAAATTCACCTGACTGAACAAGGCATGGAAAAAATTGAAGAGCTTTGTGTTAAAGAAGGTTTGATTAAGGAAGGTGAATCACTTTATGACACCAAACATCTGCAATTGACTCATCATGTGAATGCTGCTTTGCGAGCCCAACATTTATTCCAAAAAGATGTCGATTATATTGTCGATAATGGCGAAGTGGTTATCGTTGACGAGTTTACCGGCAGAACGTTGGCCGGAAGACGCTGGAGTGATGGGTTGCATCAAGCTGTGGAAGCAAAAGAAAATGTTCCTATCCAAAAGGAAAACCAAACACTGGCATCAGTAACCTTCCAAAATTATTTCAGGCTTTATCCGAAACTAGCCGGAATGACCGGAACGGCAGATACAGAAGCCTATGAATTTCATACAATTTATGGACTGGAAGTTGTTGTAATTCCAACACATAGACCAATGGTTCGTAACGATCAAGGTGATTTGGTATTCTTGACAATGGAAGGTAAGTTTAAAGCGATTATCGAAGACATTCAGGATTGTTATGAACGCAAACAACCGGTTCTAGTTGGTACAGCATCCATTGAAGTCTCTGAGTTAATTTCGGGAAGACTGAAAAAACTTAAAATTCCACATAATGTCCTGAATGCCAAGCAGCATGAAAGAGAGGCTCTAATTGTTGCCGAAGCGGGTAAACCGGGAGCAATCACAATTGCAACTAATATGGCAGGTCGTGGAACAGACATTGTGTTGGGAGGAAACTTAGAAATTGAGCTCAAAGAACTGGGCGACACTATTCCTGAACACAAAAAGCAAGAAGCCAGAGACAACTGGAAAGAGGTTCATGAGAGTGTATTATCCAATGGTGGTCTGAGAATCATTGGTACGGAAAGACATGAGTCTCGTCGTATTGATAATCAGCTTCGTGGTCGTGCCGGTCGTCAGGGTGACCCGGGATCATCGCGATTCTATATTTCACTGGAAGACAATCTTATGCGTATTTTTGGCGGAAATATCGCCTCAACAATGCGTAAATTTGGCATGAAAGACGATGAGTCCATCGAACATAAATGGATAACCAGAACCATTGAAGGTGCCCAAAGAAAAGTTGAATCCCACAATTTTGATATTCGTAAATCATTGTTGCAATATGATGATGTAGCCAACGATCAAAGGTTGGTTATATATCAACAACGCACGGATTTACTTGAATCGGATAATATTAAAGATTTTATATTTGCAATTCGCGAAGATGTTTTTGAAGATATCATTCGATCTTATATTCCATTTGAAAGTCATGAAGAGCAATGGAAAATAGCTGATCTGGAGTTTGCTCTGAAATCAGATTATGGCATTGAATTAAGCATTCAACGCTGGCTCGATAATGATGAAGAAATGAATGAACATGAATTGGTTGAGAAAATTCATAAAAATGTGGAAAGATTCTTCCGTGAGAAAGAAGCTTTAACCGGTTCAGAAACCATGCGACACTTTGAGAAAGCGGTATATCTGAATGTTCTGGATCAACTATGGAAAGAACATTTATTGAGCATGGATCATCTTCGCCAGGGAATCGGTTTGCGTGGCTATGCGCAAAAGCAACCTATTCAAGAATTCAAGAGAGAATCATTCGAGATGTTCTCGGATTTATTGGAAAGAATAAAAACCGAAGTTACCAAGATTATTGCGCGAGTCAAAATCAAGCAAGATGATATTGACGAACTGGAGCAGCATGAACAACAGCAAATGAATTATCAGCATGCTTCAGCAAATAACCCAACTCAACCACAAGCGCAAGAAGCTAAAAAAGCAGAAACCTTTGTTCGCGATGGTCGCAAAGTTGGCAGAAATGAACCTTGCCCATGTGGTTCAGGAAAAAAATATAAACAATGTTGCGGTAAACTCATTTAATTCATGAAACAAAGAATACAAGTTGTCGCCCTGGTTTTAGAAAACAATCAGGGCGAAATTCTTGTAACCAAAAGAGCACCTGATAAACACCTTGCCGGTTATTGGGAGTTTCCCGGTGGAAAAGTTGAAGCGAATGAAACGCGACAACAAGCATTATCCAGAGAGATTCAAGAAGAGCTTGCATATTCGGTCAAGAATCCACAACCGCTCATTCGATTGAACCACGATTACCCTGAACATCAAATTGAATTGGATGTCTGGTATTCACAAGATATAAATCCTCAGGTTTTTGCTAACGAAAACCAACCCATGAAATGGGTCAGTAAAACTGAGTTACAGAAACTCAAAATGCCCCCGGCAGACCGACCGATAATTAATGCTCTGCTAGAAAAAGCTAAAATATAACAGCTTTTAGAGTCCTTTGCACGACTCTATGGCTTTGATAAAACTGATATTAAAATAGTAGATTAAGGCTCGAATCGCAGTCAATAACGTGTTATTGACAAGATTTGTAACGCAAAGATGCTGTTTTAGGGTCATGTTTTTCATATCATACGAATCGAGCAAAGGACTCTTTTATTTAGTTAATTCTCTCCTTGTCTTTGTAGTTGTAAATACTAAAACCCGGATTAAACCCCGGTGACTGTTTGAGATTATGTCGTTTGACATACTTATTCATCGCATAATCCCACGCTTGGGCGATTTGATGTTTAGATATTTTATGAACCTCCATTTTTGAATCGACCAACACTTGTAACATATCTTCTCTCTGGCTTTCATAAAAGTTCTTCCATAACATTTTTTTAAAAGATTCTGTGAAATTGGGGATTTGTTCGGGCTTGATACCTTCAACCTGAACCATGTAATTCACAAAAATCTGATGAGTGAGGTCTTCGGACAAAATGTTATTGAACCAATATGTCACCTCGCCATCAAGATAATCTCTCTTTGCTTTTTTTCTTTGCTCATCGGTTAAAGGTGTGGTTGGTGCTTTAAGTAAAGGGATTTTTTGCGGAATATATGTAGAGTCGATAATTTGGTCTATCTTTTCGATATTATCGTCAACATCCTTAATCAGTTTATCATGTTCATTGATAAGTTTGTCAGTTCTCTCGATTTCTTTATCAATCTGTTTCAACTCGTTTTCAAGTTCAGCTTTAAGTTTTTCAATCTCTTCCTTGGTTTGAGAGAAAGAATTATAAGAAAACAGTAACAGACAAATGAGGCTCAATTTTCGCATAAATAACACCATTACTTTTCATTAGATTATAAAGATTTTCGTGCAAAAACCAATACCTTAACATCACTAGCTCCGGCTATTTTCAGTGTTTTAGCACATTCATTGATAGTGTAACCACTGGTCATGACATCATCAACAAGAATAATTTTACTCTGTTTGAGTTCTGTTGTAACCGAAAAAGCTCCTTTTACATTGGCGTTTCTTTGGTTGAGTTTAAGCTGAGCCTGCATTTGTGTTTTTTTACTACGTCTTAACGAGTTGAAAAGTTTCCGGTTTGATAATCGAGATAACTCCAAAGCAATTTCATAAGCCTGATTGTAGCCTCTTTTGATGAGTCGGGATTGATGTAATGGAACCGGTAGTAAAACATAGTCATCATCAATCTTATTCAATTCGGGCAATAACAACTCAGCCATCAATCGAGTGATTGCAATGTTTTGACCAAATTTGAGTGATAAAACCCAATCACTAGCGAGAGATTCATATTTACAGGCATAAAGCACCTCGCTGAAGTTTGGAGATACGGTTTGGCAATGACCACAAAGGTTGTTATCAGTTTGTAATTCAGTTGCACACACCTTACATTGAAACTGAAAACGGGACAGTAACGATTTGCAACCCTCACAAATAGTTTTATTTTGAGATGTTTTATTCCGACAAACAAAACAGTAATTCATCAGCAGGACGGTTAATGTTAAAATGGCTCGTTTCTATTATGCCATGAATTTATGCCATTAGAGTATCAAGCGATTAAAAATTCATTTAACAGAGTTGCAAAAAATTATTCTGAAAACGCAGTTTTACAGCAAGAAGTTCTCAGTCGCTTGCTGGAAAGGTTGAGTGATGAAAAAAACATAAGTGCTGAATTTCAATCAAAAGCTCTTCTTGAATTAGGCTGCGGACCCGGATGGTCGTTTGACGAGCTAAGCAATGGTTTTGCAACTGAGCAGCTAACTGCAATTGATTTTTCTGAAAACATGCTGGCTCAGATTCCCAATCATAAGCATGTGAAGACAATATTATCAGATGTCCACGAACTGCCTTTAGAAGATGAAGGTCAGGATGTGGTTTTTTCCAATATGATGTTGCATTGGTGCAACGAATCTGATGTTTTTAAAGAAAGTTTTAGAGTGCTTAAGCCCAATGGTTTATTGCTGATGAGTTGTTTGGGTGAGACCAGTTTATTTGAGTTGAAGCAAGCATGGAGTGAAATAGACAGTGAAACTCATATTCATGATTTTCCGGCATTACATTCACTCGGTGATTTATTGTTAAAAACAGGTTTTACTCAAGTTGTCGTCAATGCCGAAGTAATCACTTTAACTTATGATAATCTTCGTTCTCTAATGAGCGATATTAAAGCCTCTGGAGGACAAAATGCGATGGAAAATCGTTCAAAAGGTCTTATGAGCAAAGAGAAACTTTATCAGCTCAGTAAAATTTATGAACAATTCCGTGAAGACGGACGATTGCCAGCAAGTTACGAAATCATATACTTACGAGCAAAAAAGCCGGAATAAGTCATTAAAAAGGTTTAAAAATCACCAAATATAAAATTCCTAGCAGAGCAAAAACCGGCATTTCATTAAACCAGCGAAACCACACATGAGAGTGTATTTCATTATTGGTTTTGAAATTGTTGTGAATTTTAATACACCAAAAATGATAAGCAATTAACAAAGCCACTAAAGTCAGTTTGGCATGAAGCCAACCTTGTTTAAAATAAAAACCACTAAACCCATTAGACATTTTGTACAAAAACAATGTGCCGGTAATCAGGACGAAAATCAGGGTGAAGTTCATCATTTTTATCAGCCTGTGTTCCATCCCTGACAACAATTCATGATGAGCAGTGTCTTTGTTAACAGCATGATTAACAAATAGTCGAGGCAGATAGAAAATTCCTGCAAACCACGAAATCACAAAAAAAAGATGAAAGATTTTTATCCAGAGCATTGAGATTGAGCTTAATTAAAATTACATTTTACCGTAAAAAAAGATTCAGACAACCACGCATTTATTAAAAGTCTTATTTCAACTAAATATTTAATACACATAACCCAACAGTGTTATAATCGAAAAAGCTTTATTTCAAGACAATTATGGGCATTAAACTACCGCAATACACTATTGAAGAGTATAAAAAACAGCCTTCTTTTCTGTTGAAGATGGTAACTCCAATTTTTGTGATTGTGAGTTTTTTTGCGGGATACTTCATTAATGCGTATCTATCAGAACAATCCGTCTCAAGATTGAGCGAAAGGAATATTACACTCGAAGAAAATATCAGTAAAAAAGATGATAAGATTGCTCAGTTAGAAACCCAAATACAACACTTGATAACCGAACAACAGGTCAAACAAGAAGCTCTGATTAAACTGCAAATGGACTACAAGGCTGCAATTAATGAGCATAATAGTTTGAAATCTGATATCAATTTCTATGAAAGGCTATTGAGTCCCAATGAAGAAAACAAAGGCTTGAGAGTTTTCGAGTCTTCAATAACTGAAATCTCCCAAAATTCATATAGATATAAACTCACACTCGTACAAAAACTTGAGAGAGCAAATATCGTATCCGGGAAAGTGGAAATAATGTTAAATGGCACAAAAGATGGAAAGCCACAGAGTATAAATATTACAGAAAATCAGGATTCAGGGTTTAGTTTTAAATATTTCAACCACCTAATCTTCACAATTTCACTTCCGCCGGGTTTTAATGCGCAGGAACTGGTAGTAAAATTATTTCCCCAAAAATCCAAAACAGTCGAATATAAAGTTGACTGGAACACATTGATAAATTCAGGAGCAAAATAATGTTTAATAGTAAAGAAGCCGTTTCATCAAGCAACGCTTCATCTAAATCTTCATCGAAACTCGATACCTTGCTGGGGAAAAACACCCAGATAAATGGCGATATCAATTTTAATGGCATCTTACATTTGGATGGTTTCATTACCGGAAGTGTCAAAGGCTCTCAAACCGACGATCTTTTAACAATCAGTGAAAGTGGTACGATTGAAGGCAAAATTGAAGTTGCTAATGTCGTTGTTAATGGCAAAATCAAAGGTGATATTATCGCCACCGGAAAAATCGAAATCGCAGCAAAAGCGGATATACAAGGAAATATTTATTATCAAAATATCGAAATGGAAGCCGGATCAAAAATTAATGGTCAACTGATTTATCAGGACTCCAATAAAACTCCTGACAACAAACCCAAGGAAGAAAAAAAGAAATAACTCAATGATTCTATCAGATTCAGCAGCGCAGAAAATCCGGGAGCTTATTCTCGAAGAGCAAAATCCTGATTTGAAACTTCGGGTTTACATTATTGGTGGTGGCTGTTCCGGTTTTCAGTATGGATTTGCATTTGAAGAGGAAACCGAGGAAGGAGACATGATGTTCACAAATGATAGCATTACAATGATGGTTGACCCCATGAGTTATCCTTATTTATTGGGTTCAACAGTTAATTATATTGAAGACTTGCAAGGTTCCAGATTTGCAATTGAAAACCCCAATGCGAAAACAACTTGCGGTTGTGGAAGTTCTTTCTCGGTTTAAAGATTTAGTGAAGTTATGAATATGGCAAAGAAAAACATATATTTCTCAAGTTATAAGCTCGATAGGTTTTCACACCTGCGTGAACGAGCCGCTCAGCTTGAGGAAATGAAAAAAACTCATGATGCCAAATATATTCCTGTTTATCATGGTCGCCATATATACATGGATAAACACTCGAGTTTTTATCGCCGCAGCAACCCGTTTGAATGTGAATCCGAATGTTTTCTTGGAATGGTTGGAGACCAAATGTGGTACTCTTGTCCTTTGAATGACCAACAAGCTCATGCACTTGAAAAAGAGGTCGGTAAACAATTTTCATCCTTGCGACGCTATGCTTTAAAACTGAATGATGAATTGGCTCATATTGCGTTGTACTCCCGTGGTTTGGATTTATGGCAAAGAAACAATAAATTTTGCCCGAAATGCGGAACGCAAAACAAAATGACATGGTCCGGTCATAAACTATTGTGTGAAAACAATCATGAGCAATTTCCTCATATTGAACCGGCAATTATCGTTTTGGTGACAAAAGGCGATAAATGCTTGTTAGGTCGTAAGGCAGGCTGGCCGACCAATGCATATTCAGTGTTGGCAGGATTTGTAGAACCGGGCGAAACCATTGAGGAGTCTGTCAAGAGAGAAATTCTTGAAGAATCCAATATCAAAGTTCATAATGTTCGCTATTATGGCTCTCAGCCATGGCCATTCCCGGCGGCATTGATGCTGGCGTTCACTGCCGAAGCAGAAAACGAAGATATTCGTGTTGATGATGAATTGGAAGATGTTCAGTGGTTTACCAGACAACAATTACAAGAAATGCTGAAAGAGGGATATGTCACGATTGCTCCTCGCTATACCGTTGCACACAATCTCATCGTTGGCTGGTTGGAAAGTAGTTAAATGCCGGAATTACCCGAAGTCGAAACCACTGCCAATGGTATTAAACCTTGGTTACTGAATAAAACACTCAAGAAAATAAAAGTCCACAACCCTTCTTTAAGGTGGCGGGTTCCTGAAAATTTAAGCGATAACTTTAAGGGTGAAAAGATCACCAATGTCTGTAGAAGAGGAAAGTATATTCTGATTGAAACCCAGAAAAATTCAGGGTTGATAATTCATTTGGGAATGTCAGGATCATTAACGGTAATTACCAAAGAAAAACCGCTTTTGAAGCATGATCATGTAGAATTGATTATGCAGGATGACACCATCATCAGATACAACGATCCGCGTCGTTTTGGTTGTGTTTTGGACTCTGAGGATTTTTCAAAACATCCTTTGATTAGCAATCTTGGACCGGAACCGCTCAGTGATGACTTTACTGCGAAATACCTCAAATACAAATCCCAAAACAAATCCCAAGCAGTTAAAAACTTTATTATGGACGGACATATTGTTGTCGGAGTTGGAAATATTTATGCCAGTGAAGCTCTTTTTATGGCGGGCATCAATCCTAAAAAAGCAGCCGGAAAAATTTCACTGCAAAAATATAGCACTCTGGTAGATGCTATTAAAAAAGTTCTATTAAATGCAATTGCAGCCGGTGGTACGACACTCAAGGATTTCGTCAATGCTGATGGCAAGCCCGGGTACTTTTCTCAGCAACTGAATGTTTATGGCAGAAAAGATAAAAATTGCCGTCACTGCAACAACCCAATCCAACAAATCATCCAAGGTCAAAGAAGCACATTCTATTGTCCGAAGTGTCAAAGATGAGATTTTTTGGCTCTCTTTTTAACAGTTGCCAAATAAACACCAAACAGTACCATTCCTAATCCAATAATGTCCATTTTGCTCATGGGTCGATAGAAAAACAGAACATCCCAAAGCATTGACAATGCCGGTTGTAACAGCAGTAAAACCCCGACAATTGATGTCGATAATTTCGGCATGGATTGTGT
>JAGRJP010000318.1:508-5634 GCA_020442665.1 Lysobacterales bacterium | reverse complement strand
CTGAATCTTGAGGTTTTTGGACTGCTTAATGCTTGAATAACCGTTTCTTCCAAACAATTCCAATCTCCGCAATCCGAGCATTGACCGGCCCACTTATTATGTATGGACGAACACTGCGTACAGATATATTGAGTTTTAGCTTTTACCATGAATCTTTCCCTTTTGTTGGACTATAGATTAACTGAATTTCTTTTCAAGGGCAAACAATTCAAACTTTCAGATAAAGACAGATTCGAATATAAAAAGCTAATAAGTTGAGGAAACCAATGAAAACGGTACAGCCGTTGATAGTCGCACGTTTTAAAGTTTGATAAATTATTTTTGATAAATTATATATTTCGTTTCATCGGGGCTGGTATAAATTTCGAACAATAATTCATCGATATCCAGCTGTTCTCCACAAGAACAACGAAGGCTATCTTTATTTTCCAGCCATTCCAGTGTCTTTTTGAATTTAAAATCGCAACATGCGCACTGAAATACAATCAAATTTTCTTCCTTCATGCATCCTCCCAAAGAAATCAAGAAAGAAAAGTACTTTTATTCTCAAAGTATTTGACAAAGTTTCTATCATAATAATGTTTATGATTATTCCAAACATTATTAAAATTTTCTCTTTCAAACCACTCCAGAATTTCAATATCCCACCCTTTCCATTGAACTTTCTTTTGTTTAATACTTGTTTTTTTATACATCAGAAATGACCTTTCAAAAATAGAAATTCTAATCAATATTATCGCCTCTTCCTGTTTTTTCTCACTCTCCGTCAGTGGCTTGGTTTCTATTTTTTTTGTGTCAAAAACATCCAGATGTGGATAACTCAGACATAACTCCTGTAATTCAATATACTTGTTATCTAGAGAGTCAAAAGTATCATGTTCTCTTTCCTCTCGTTGAGTTTTCTGTTCTTTTATATATAGGTATATTGCAGTTGGTACTCCTAGTAATGTAATTATCTGAGATGCCACATCCAGATATTGTACAAATTCCACTATTTTCTCTCCGAAATATGGTGAATTATAAACAGATAATATGAAACCCAAAGTAAATTATTTAATAATGAATCAGATTTTTATCAATTTAGGTTGGAGACATTTCGCCAAAATACAATAAAACGACTAATCCAACTCTTTTTTCATTATCAACAAATTACCATATCCATCCTTTGGTGTGGCAAACTCCCAAGAGTCCATAATGCTGTCAATAATATTTATTCCCAGTCCTCCGGGACGAGTTTGAGTTAAATCACGAGGTTTAACAGAATTATCATAAACTAAAGATGCGTAATCTCTGAGGTAGAAGACCAAGGTGTTATTTTGTAGTTTGAAAGATAAATCGACCTTCCCGGATGTATCATTGTTATAAGCGTGACGATAGATATTGGTGATGGCTTCATCAATGCAAAGAACCAATTGTTGCTCTGCTAATTTGCTAAAACCGAGATTAACCACAATTTCAGACACTTTGGAGCGAACCATTTTCAAATTTGCAGGGTTAGCTTCAAAACTAATCGAATCAATGAATTTTTCCTGTAAATGATCCCGTTTTTCAATCAGTAATAGCGTTGCGTCATCGAGTAGTTGTTGTCTACGAACGAAAGTAATAATTTTACCAACCCTGACTTCGGCAGAATCGGCCTGAATCGTGCTGATGTAATCAATTAACCCATCAATTCCGAGTTGTTGGTTGCTCTCAAGTCTGGCGTCGGTTAAGCCATCCGTTAAAAAATAGAGTCCTCCTTTTCCTAATACTGTTTGTTGTTCAGGGAAATCCAAATCCGCATCAATCCCCAAAGGTGGCGCCTCGGCTTTCCAAGTATGAATGCCAGTTTCAGGGCATTTGTGAATTGCGGGTGGCAACCCTGCATTTGACCAAACCACCTTATCTTCTTTTGGATAAAAATATCCGGCAGCGGCACAGACAAACATTCCTCTTGATGCATTTTCGCACAATTCCCGATTCGCTTTTCGTAACCATTTGGATGGAGAAAGACGATCCTTGCCAATCCAGCGCAACAAGCTACTGGCACGAACCATCAGCATTGATGCATCCAATCCTTTTCCGGAAACGTCACCAACAACAAATCCGACACAGTCATCACCAAGAGTGAAATAATCATAGAAGTCACCGGACACCTCAAAAGCCGGAACATTCGTGCCTACAATCGGAAATGGAGGTTTCTTCCGAGCCGGTAAAAGTGAGCGTTGCAATCGACGAGCCAAAGTGATTTCTTTTAACAAACGATTTTGCTCAACCAAGCTCAGTGTTAATCTTGCATTGTTTATTGATAACGCAATCGGCGATGCTAACAATCTGAGAATATCTTGATCTCGTTCATCAAAATAAACTTCCGTTTGTTTGTTCAAAACTTGCAAAACACCAATACTGTTTCCAGCAACAATTAACGGTGTGCATAATACCGATTTGGTCTCAAAACCTGTTAACTGATCGACATTACAATTATACATCGCATCTTGTTTGGCATCTTTTATAAGTTGACATTGGCCGGAGCTCAATGCTTTGCCAACTATACTTTCATGGACATCGACATCAATTCCCTTAATATCAACCGGTCCAAAACTCGCGCGACAGACCAGTTTTTTATTATCTTTGTTGTACAGGAAAACCGAAGCTGCCTCAGCATCCATATAATCAGATATTTTCTCTACGGCAATATTTAATGTTTCATCCATGTTTAGAGATTCCACAAATGCCTGTGATAAATCGGCAAGAAGTTTGAGCTGATTCAGCGTTCCGGCTGATTCCTCATTTGGGTTGTGCAGAAGAATATTGGTGCTCATTTATTTTTTGCTGCGTTTTTTTCTCAACCCATACAAAGTCATAATTGGGCCTGACAAGGCATAGAGACCAAATACAACAAATAAAACTTTTGCCGGTGCTAGAGCCAACAATACAAAAATCAACACCAAAACTAAAATCCAAACAAAAGGAACTGACTCTTTAAAAGGAAGTGTTTTAAACGAGTAATAACGAAATCTGGATACCATCAGCAAACCGGCACAAAGTGTCACAGCCAGACTGACAAATCTCAAAGATTCACCGGTGAATTCATGATCAACGGCAACCCAAACAAAGGAACAAACAACAGCCGCAGCAGCCGGTGATGCCAAACCCTGAAAGTAAGCCTTATCAACTGTTCCAATCTGTACATTGAAACGTGCCAACCTCAAGGCTCCGCTTACCGCATAAATAAAAGCAACCAGCCAGCCAATTTTACCCATAACAGGATGAATCACAGCCAACGACTTCAACGACCAAGTATACATCAGCAATGAAGGAGCCAAACCAAATGAAACCAAATCTGACAAAGAGTCATATTGTTCGCCAAAGGCACTTTGAGTGTTTGTCAAACGAGCAACCCGTCCATCCAATCCATCCAGTAATGCCGCAATGAAAACAGAAATAGCTGCCAGTTCAAATTTGCCATTGATTGATGCAATGATGGAATAATACCCGGCAAATAACGCTCCGGTTGTAAACAAATTCGGCAACAGATAGATGCCTTTTTTCTTTGCGGTTTCGGAAATTTTTGTCATCTCTGTTTCTCAAAAGTGGTGCTTCAAAAATTTATTATAACACTGCCTGGGATATTTCATTCAAGTTCGCTCTGTTCCTGAGATTTATCCGGCAACCATTTGCAGCAATATCCCGGTAAACCATGCTCCAAGTGTTCCAATCGTATAACCAAAAACGGCTAATAAAACTCCAACAGGGGCTAATGACGGATGAAATGCCGATGCCACAACCGGAGCAGAAGCCGCCCCACCAACATTAGCTTGAGAGCCAACAGCTAAGAAGAATAATGGAGCCTTAATTAGCTTACCAACAACCAATAATAAGATTGCATGAATAGAAATCCAGATACCCCCGATTAGAAATATCACCGGGTCATCAAATATTTGTGTCACATCCATCTTCAATCCAATCGTGGCAACAAGAATGTATATAAAAACCGAACCTACGGCTGAAGCTCCGCCACCTTCCAGTTTTCGAGCTTTTGTGAATGAAAGCATCACCCCAATAAATGTTGAAATCACAACTAACCAGAAAAAAGCAGAACCAAGTGATAGTTTATTCAGAGCGGGATAATTATTGCTTATGTATGGTGCGAACCAATTGGCAAAAGCATGTCCGATACCAACTGCGACAAAAGCAACCGCTGTAATAAACATAAGGTCATTTAAATTAAATTTTCGAGCATTCTCTGTTTGGAATGTTTCCATTTTTAGCTTGATTCTTTCAATAGCAGAAGTGTCCGCTCCAGTTTTAGTATCAATTTTGTTAGCTCGTTGTGACATGAATAATAATGTCGCCATCCATATATTTGCCCAAATCACATCTACAGCAATCATTTTTGTAAACGCAGCATCAGAAACCGCAAAAATTTCTTTCATGGCTGCTTGGTTAGCGCCACCGCCAATCCAGCTTCCTGCAAGAGTTGTCATTCCTCGCCAAATGTCGTTGGCTGCCGATCCGGCAAAAGTTTCCGGAGAAATCGCTTTAACCGCAATAAAAGCAATCGGACCACCAATAATAATTCCCAAAGTTCCTGTTAAAAACATAATACCTGCCTTGGGGCCAAGACGAATAATTCCCTTTAAATCCACACTAATAGTTAATAAAACTAAAGCAGCAGGTAAAAGGTAGCGAGAAGCGACATAGTATAACTTTGAGTTCTCAGCATCAACCAGACCAAAACTATTTAATAAAGATGGAAGGAAATAACACAATAATAATGCCGGAACAACTCCATAAAACTTCTTCCAAAATTTAGCTTGATGCTGATGAGTCCAAAAAACCAATCCTAAAATTGCTGCTAAAATTCCGAAAAGAACTGCATCACTCTGAATCAGTGGTATATTATGTTCATTCATATTCGATTATTCCCCTATGTCTGTTAGAAAATTTGAAAACAAATCTCCAAAAATTCATCAATCTGCTTACATCGATGAACAAGCCTGTGTGATTGGCGATGTGGAAATAGGCAAAGACAGTTCCATCTGGCCTATGACCGTTGTTCGTGGCGATGTTAATTTTATTAAAATTGGCAACCAAACCAATATCCAGGATGGAAGTATACTACATGTCACCCACAAAGGTGAATA
>JAGRJP010000318.1:0-433 GCA_020442665.1 Lysobacterales bacterium | reverse complement strand
CACGCCTGTACCATTGGCGACTATTGTTTGATTGGAATGAGTGCTATTGTTCTGGATAAATGCATTATCGAACATCACTCCATGATTGCCGCTGGAGCTGTTGTTCCACCCGGCAAACACATCAAATCCGGCGAACTGTGGATGGGCAACCCGGCAAAAAAAGCCAGAGATTTAACCGAAAGACAAATTCAACAATTGGAATATTCAGCACAACATTATGTTAAGTTAAAAAATAAATATCAATCTTAGGTTTGAGTTCGAGTCACCTGTTGATATTTTTTCGGTGGAGTTCCATACTGCTCTTTAAACACTTGTGAAAAGTGTGAAAGCGAATTAAATCCACATTCATCGGAGACAAAACTGACCTGATAGCCATCTTTAAGCAACTCAGCCGCTTTAGTCAAGCGGTACTCCTTGAGTAAATCCATTGGGT
>JAGRJP010000317.1 GCA_020442665.1 Lysobacterales bacterium | reverse complement strand
ACACGCTCAATAATTGATATTGGAATATTGGTAAAATCAAATGCTCCATAATTTTTTTTTGTTAGCCTGCTGCCATTAAGCAAAACTAATAAACTTTCTTTCCCAATATTATTGAAATCCACTGTGACAGAACCATCTCCATTATGATTCGTAAACCGGTTAGTTGATTCTCCATTTGCAATCACTAGTTCATTCAGGATTTCTCCTAAGCCGGTATAGCCACTCCTCAGGATTTGCTCTTTAGTAATAACATAGTCAGGTTCTGGTGACTTCAATACATTTCCATCAACGGATACAGAAAAAATAAAAAATACAGTCAAAAAAATGAAATTAGCTAGTTTCATATCAAATCTCCCAAAGTCAAAAAAACAACTCTCGAAGTTATCTTAATTTTATGTAACTGAACCGAAACTGAACAAATAAAATTTTAGATAATCGCTGTATCTTCACCTTACAAAATATCTATAAAATTATAACGCTCTTCTGATTGGCACAAACAAATTCCCGGCAATCAAACCAATGGCTAATGCTACTGCAATCAGCAATGCAGAAAATGCGGTTTGGATGCCGTCGATGGTTTGATGATCCAGCATTGCTTCTAATGATTTGAAGCCTATACTTCCCGGTACTAATAGCATCACACCCGGTATATGCATGATAGAAGCTGGTTTTTTGCTAATTAGTGAAAATATGTTTCCTGCAATGGAAACACAAAGTACCGCTGCAAATGATGAAAAAGGAGATTCCAGCCAATATCCGGCATAACGAGATCCCATAATTGCAATGGTTGCTGTTAATAATATCCAGATGAAATCCACATATTTTGCATTGAATAAAATCGTAAATGCTAAACTGATGATAAATATTGAGAGATAAACAAACCAGTTAGGGACGGATTCGAGTTTATGCACCTCAACTGAGCCAAACACCTTGATTGCAATCATAAAACCTAATGCCAAACCGAATGATAGCAATAGAAAAGTCGTCACTGCTCCCGCCATTCGGGCACTTCCGGAAACTAAATGCCCGGTGGATAACTCTCTAATAGCAATGGTAATTCCCAATCCCGGAACAAGTATAATCAAGCCTGAAAGTGAAACAATAAAATGATCGATGGTTTGATAATAATGACTAATAGTCATTGAGGCAAAACCAACAGCTGTTGCCGCTATTGGCGTGTATAACAACGCCAAATGTTTATGTTTGGTACTGAAAAGAACGATAGTTGCCGTCATTAATCCCATAAGAAATGCAACCAGAACATCCACCCAGCTTCCTTGAAATAATCCTGCCAAACTGGCTGATGCCATGCCAATTGCGAATGCTATCATCGTCGTGTTGTAACGAGGTTTTTTCTTAGATATCGTGTTAATTTCCTCATAGGCATCGACAATATCAATTTCATCATTGTGTAGTCGCTCAATAACATGATTCAACTCACTGAGTTTTTCTAAGTCGACATCCTTGGGAGTTGTTCGCACCATGTAAGTTCGCTGGACTTCTTCATCTCCAAGAGTTGCAAACAAAGCTGTTGGCATGGCAAAAAAATTGCCTTCCATCTGAAATTTTTCCAGCAAAACCTCCATTGAGCTTTCCAAACGATGAGCCGGAGCTCCTGCTTCTGAAATCGCTTTCGCCATTTTCAACAAAACTTTGGATTGCTTGCGTCTGATATCTCTGGTTAATCGTGTCATGATTTTGAGTATTTAATGAGTCGATAAAACAACAATGCAAAAAACAAACCGGAGTAAATCAATGGCTCTATCAAGTCAGCTTTGACCAACCAAATAAAGTGTAAACATGCCAGAATCGCAATCAGATAAATGCTTTTATGAAGTGTTTTCCATTTTTTACCCAAACGTCTTAACATGCCATTGGTCGATGTTATTGCCATTGGAACTAATAATAACCACGCTAAAAAGCCAACAGTAATATATGGTCTTTTCACAATATCTTCCCATAAATGCCCGAAGCGGAATCCTAAATCCAAACCCAGATAGACCAATAAATGCAAAGTTGCATAGAAGAAAACAAACAACCCGACCATTCGGCGAATTCTTAAAAAGAAGACCTGCTTAAATAAGTTTCTGAATGGAGTTAATGCCAATGAAAGCAACAATATCCGAACCGTCCAAATTCCTGTGTAGTGCAAAATATACTCGATTGGGTCAGCGGTTAAGTCCTGCATTTGATATAAATAAACCAAATATATCAATGGCATAAGTAAAATAATAAATAGAGTGAATTTTAAAATTTTCATGCGACTGATTTTATATGAGAAATGTGACTGAAACATCTCAAAGGGGAATTATTTAGACTTTTTTATTAGTTTTATTATTCTGTGAGTCTTGGAGTTAGCTAGTTTGAAATTGTTATGAAGTTGAGAGTTATTGTTTTATGTTCAAATGTTTAAATATCTTTTCTCTATTTCACTAACGTTCAATGCTCCGCTGACTAAAAAACCTTGAAATTGTGTGCAACCGAGTTTTTTCAACAACTCAAATTGTGTTCTGTTTTCTATTCCTTCAACAATGACCTCAAAACCAAGTTTACGTGCCATCAATAGAATAATCTCGACTAGTGTATCAGCCGTAGTCACAACTCCGATGTTTTCCACAAAACTCATATCCAGTTTCAATGTATCAATTGGCATTTGCGTCAGATAATTAAGTGAGGAATAACCGGTTCCGAAATCATCTATTGCTAATTTAAATCCTAACTTTTTGATTCTTAGAAGTTTTTCAAGAGTAAAATCAAAATCTTCCACGCCTATGGATTCAGTGATTTCCAGAGTGACAACTTGCGGATCAATTTGGTGTTTTTCGGCATATCTCTCTAACATTTCCAATAATCCGGAATATTTAAATTGGAAAAGACTAATATTTATTGAAACCGGAAGTGTTGTTAAGTCAGAAGATTGCCAGGTTTTTATCTGCTTAAACACGGCATCAATAATCCACTCAGTTAGTTCCACAATCATCCCGGTTTGCTCAGCCACAGAGATAAAAACAGAAGGCAACAGCAATCCTCTTTTTGGATGATTCCAACGGATTAAAGATTCTAGTTTAATAACTTCCTTTTCATCATTAAAAATGGGCTGGTAATATACCTCCATTTGCTCTTCCATTAATGCCAGTTTGAGAGATTTTTCTATATCCAGTTTTTCATTAACTTCTCTCAACATGTTTTTTTCAAATATACAAACCTGGTTTTTTCCTTGTAATTTAGCGTGATACATAGCGATTCCGGCATACTGAATTATTTTCTCGACATTATTCGTATGACTCGGAAAGATACAAATCCCTATACTTAAAGAAATAAAAAAACTATGCCCTTTAACCACAACCGGCTTTTTGAAAGAGTCGTGAAT
>JAGRJP010000316.1:6019-6303 GCA_020442665.1 Lysobacterales bacterium | reverse complement strand
GCATTGGAAGCAAAACCATCAAATAAGTGCGTATCGGGAACCAATCCGGTCAAACCCAACATAACCAAAATCAAAATTGCAGCGACATCAATACGAATGACTTCTGTTACAAAAAGGATAATCGTGTAACCAAGAATGGCTAAAACCATCATCATTTCATTATCGAGTTCTAGTGCCGCTATTTCCATTTAATCCTCTTTTGTGATTCGATATATGAGATCAAAACTTTGATGACCCAATTTAAAACCTCTTCTTTCAAACTTTGTAATCGGTCGCCAGTCCGG
>JAGRJP010000316.1:0-5948 GCA_020442665.1 Lysobacterales bacterium | reverse complement strand
TGTTCCGCATAGTTTTGCCAGTCTGTTGCCAAATGCAGTCTGCCGTCATTTTTGAGTTTCTTAGAAATCAATTTCATAAAACTTTCATTGACCAAACGTCTCTTATGATGTCTTTTCTTATGCCAAGGATCAGGAAAATAAATGTGAATAGCATCAAGAGTGTTTTCTTCAAAACATTTAGTAAGAACTTCGACACTGTCTGAATGATAAATCCGGATGTTTTTCAATCCCAGTTTTTCGATATTCAACAGTAAATGACCAACTCCCGGAGTATGAACTTCAATACCGATAAAATTGACATCGGGATACAATTGAGCCGCATGAATTAACGACTCTCCATTGCCAAAGCCAATGTCCATCCAAACAGGGTTGTTGTTGGAAAATATTTCCTGTTTATTAAAAGTTTTAACTTCATCCAATTGAAGCTGAGGCAACAACTCATCTACAGCTCGTTTTTGTCCACTTGTTAGTTTTCCTGCACGCATGACAAAACTGCGAATTTTATGCTGATTGTGTATGGACATTAACTCTTTGAAAATTTGGAATTTGAACTCAATACTAAATTTTAACCGCTCTTGAGATAGTGTCAATGAGTTTTACCAATTGTTTATTGTGAGATGAAAAAACACCCATACTAACTGTTTATTCTATAGTGCAAATCAATAAAATATTTACAAAAAAATCGGTTTCAATATACTGCCAATAATGAAAATAAAATTGGTCACTTATAATATTCATCGAGCTATTGGTCTTGATCGTAGATTCAAACCCGAAAGAATTATTGATATTTTGAATGATATCAATGCTGATATTGTGCTCTTACAGGAAGTTGATGAAGGAGCTCCGCGATCCAGAGAGTTAAACCTTGCAAAAGAAATATCCCAATCCTGTAACTATCAACATTTTGCCTTAGGCCATAATGTTTCACTTCGTAAGGGTTACTACGGAAATGCCACACTCAGTCGCTTTCCTATTCTCAGGGAAAGAAATATCGATCTCACAATTGAAAACAAAAAACGTCGTGGTTGTCAACATACTACTTTAGAATTGCCAAATGAAAAAGAGTTAGAGGTCTTTAACTTACACTTGGGTTTATCCGCCAAAGAAAGGCAAAAGCAGGCCGGTTTATTATTTCGTTCAGCAGAATACAGAAAAATAACAGAAGATGAAAATTGCATTGTTGCAGGTGATTTTAACGATTGGCGTTCATTATTAAGAGCATTGTTTATTGAAGCTATGAACTTCAAATGTGCCACCGATAAAACTACTGAAAAAGGTGAAGTTGCAACAAAAACATTTCCATCATTCAGTCCCAGAGGAGGATTGGATCGCATTTACTACAAAGGCAAAATTAACCTGTTAAAAACTAAAACATATAAAAAGAAAACCTCAAAAATAGCAAGCGATCATCTACCTGTTGTTTCAACTTTTGAGCTTCGATGAAACATAAAAACATTGTTAACTAACAATCCGAATATTATGGCTGATTTTTTTAGCTTCCATTAATTTCTTCCTGAATAATCTTGTCAGCTCTTGTCTTTCGCAACTTGAGAATCTGACTCTGCCAATATCGTAATCACCAATGGTTGCAATGATTTTTTCAATTTCTCTCAATAAAGACTCCAATTGATTACTCATCATTATGACCTCAAAGCAACATTGTTGTTTTTATTTTCAAGTAATTGCTGTCTGGCTTTTTCAAGAGATCTTCTCAAACTTTTATAGAGTTCAGGTCGATCCGGGTGTGCTCCAAGCGAGACTTGCACCATACTGCGTTGCAAAAACCTGATTTTCTTTTGGATTTCCTTTCTTTCCTGTAAGACATTAACTCTTTGCTTAATTCTTCCAATCGCATCATTCACATTGTTTTTCATAATTATTCCCCAAAATTTGATTGATGAACAAATTGTAAACAAATGATAATTTTTTACTGTCAGCAATTTTCTGAAATACTTGTAGGAAATTTCCTACATTTACAAATTTCAAAAAAATTATTTAATGAGAAAGTTATAAATATTTTTGCTATTCCCATTTAAAAACTCGGCTGTAATTTTTGCGGCTTTTTTGGGAGGAAGTTCTTTGGAAAGTAATTGAGCCAGTTGTTTTTGTTGCTCTGAGATATCTTCGGTTTTTTCAACCTCTAATGCTGAAATTGCGATAACAAATTCGCCCTTGGTTTGGTTAGAATCTGATTGAACAAAATCAAGAATTTCACTAACCTTACCCAACTTGATAGTTTCAAATGTTTTGGTCAATTCTCTACCGATGACAATAATTCTGTCTTTTCCCAGAATTTTCTCCATATCTTCCAGTGACTTAATGATTCTGTGTGTCGATTCATAAATGACAGTGGTAAAGGGATTCTCACAGATTCTTTTAAGCTCTTCTTCCCTTTGTTTGGATTTTGCCGGCAGAAAACCCGTAAACAGAAATTCATTCGTCGGAAGCCCACTGGAGCATAACAATGCAATAATTGCACTGGCACCGACAACAGGTACAACTTTGATATGATTCTCATGAGCCAGTTTAACCAGCGGATAACCGGGATCACTTATCAATGGAGTTCCGGCATCCGAGACTAGTGCTATATTATTGTTTTTATTAAGTAGATTAATCAAACTTTCAGCAAACTGATTTTCATTATGTTGATGAAAACTAACCAATTTGTTTTTGATTCCATAATTCGCCAGCAATCTTCCGGTGTGTCTGGTATCTTCACAAGCGATAATATCAACTTCTGACAAAATGCTGATAGCTCGCTTAGTTATGTCATCTAAATTGCCAATTGGAGTGGCTACGATATATAATGTACCTATGTCTTTTATCATTTTTCTCTATTCATAACCGAATTATGAAACATATTATTTTAATATTGCTGATTATTTTAATCAGTTCTTGCGGAACGCAAAACACTAAACCCGATATTAATAACATTGTTGGTTATGAAAGTGCTCGATATCATTATCAACAGCAAAATTTCGAAAAAGCAGCCATTGAATTTGAACTTTTGTTCGATAAACACAAATCTCCTGAGTTTGCACTTTTTGCAGCTGATAGTTATCTTCAATTGTATCAGTATGATAAGTCAGAACAACTGATTTCAATGATAAATCTGAGAAATCATAATCTCTACCCACTCATCAAAGCAGAACTTTTCTTGCATGACAATCAATTTCAGGCAAGCAATTCAATACTATCAAATCTATCGATTGATGAATCGAATCCACTCTGGAAAAGGTTTATGATGCTTCGTGCAAAAATTGAATTAGCCGGCAACCAACCATTAGAAGCTGCGAAGACACTAATCAATCTGTCCAAATATGAAAATGATATTCAAATTAGTGATGAAATTATCAATATCCTTTTGCAAATTCCGGAAACTCAGTTGGCCGAAGCATTATTTGATATCAACATATCTTCTTTGGAACAAGGGTGGTTAGAGGCTGCATACATTTCAAATTCTGCCGATCAGGATTCAATCAACGACTGGCAAAGACGTTGGCCCAATCATCCGGGTAAAATTTTCTTCTCACAAATCAACTCCTATAAAAACATTGCTGTGTTATTACCGCTCAGCGGTCGTTATAAAAATATCTCTAAAAGTATTCAGCAAGGCATGATTGCTTCTCTTTACCGCAATGGATCATTCGGACAAAGATTGAATTTCTTCGATACTGGCTCAGATGGCGAAAACTTTTCTTACGCATGGTTTGGTGCAATTGAATCCGGGGCTGATTTCGTCATTGGTCCATTAGAGAAAAAATCGATTCAACAATTTGAAAGCTATAATTCCAATACTATTCCGGTGATGTTGTTAAATAACGTCGAAAATGCGGTAGAAGGTGTCAATTTTTATCAGTTTTCCTTGTCAACTGATGATGAAATATCAACTGTTGCCGAGAAATTGGTTGTCGATAATAAAAAAAGAGTCACTGTATTGGCTGCTGAGTCTCCGACCTCACGTGAACAGGCAGTAGAGTTTGAAAAACATTTAATTCAAAACGGAGGTGAAGTTGTCAGCTACGAATTTTTCCCCGGTTCAATTCACGATTACTCAAGAGAATTAAAACAGGCACTTGGACTCAATGACTCTTTAATCAGAGCCAGAAAACTTCAGACATTGATTTCACATCCGTTGAATACCTCTGAGCAAATCAGACCGGATATTGATGCAGTATTTTTACTTGCAAACCCCAAACAGGCACGACTTATAAAACCACAGTTAAAATTCTTCAAAGCTGAGGATTTACCCGTTTACTCAACTTCTCAGATTATGTCAATCAGCCAAGAGCCTGAACTCGACAAAGACCTCGAAGGCGTTATGTTTTCACAAAGTCATTTTGTAACTAGTCCGAAATCGGTTCAGCCTTACTTAAATTTTGATGCTGTTCAAATCACAGATAACAGAAAGTTCTTTGCTTTTGGTTATGATGCAATTGCGCTCAGTAATCGACTAAATTGGATGCAAAGGCTTAAAAACCAGCAAGTGAATGGTCTCAGCGGAAAAATCAATGTCGATATAAATGGTGTGATTCATCGTGAAACCGGTTGGGCTAAATATAGAAACGGCAAAGCAGAAATCGTCGAAGATACATTTTAATATGAGATTTCTTGGCGACTATTGGGAAAATGTTGCATACAAATATTTAAAAAAGAACAAATTAAAGTTAGTTCAAAGAAATTACTACAGCAAATTTGGAGAAATTGACCTTGTTATGCAAGACGAGGAAACACTGGTTTTTATTGAAGTTAAATATAGAAAAAATTCTGAAAAAGTTTCTGCGATTGAATCAGTGACATTATCCAAACAGAAAAAAATCATCCAAACTGCCAAATTTTTTTTACTAGAAAATAATAAATATAATAACTGGAACTGTCGATTTGATGTACTGTCTATCGAAGGAGATAAGAAAAAACCGCACATTCAGTGGTTTAAAAACGCATTTTATTGAGAAAATAACTATGAAAAAAATTATTTTAACAAGTTTACTAAGCACAACAATTATTTTAACCTCATGCACACCAGTAGTTGTTGGCGGCGCTATAGTCACTGGAATTTCTGTTGCAAATGATCGTCGTTCAGCTGGGCAAGTTATTGATGATAAAATTATTTCGGCACAAATTCGTAGAGAAATTCATCAAAACATCAACAATGACAAACATATCAAGGTTATGACCTACAACGGTGTCGTTCTGATTGCTGGTGAAGCAGAAACTAATAAAGACAGAATTAAGGCTGAAGATATTGCTGCCAGTATTAATGGTGTTGTGAAAGTGGTCAATGAGCTTCATGATACCATACCTACCAATCTCAAACGCCGCACTAAAGATTCATACATCACTTCAAAAGCCAAATCTTCTTTGATAAAAATCGACCTTGATGGATTCAATCCAACAAGAGTTAAAATCATGACCGTTCGCGGACATGTTTATTTAATGGGGAAAGTGAGCAGTCAGGAATCAGAAGCTGTGGTTGAAAAAATCCGAAATTTACGTGGTGTTCGTAAAGTAATTAAAGTATTTGAGTATTTGGATTGAAAAATCATAACAAGAATAAATTTTACTATTATCTGCTTTCCGGGATAATTGCAGTATTTACAGGAGGTTTTTTGACATTGAGCTTGATATATATGAGGCATGGCAGATCTGAAAAGTCATTTTTATATCAACTTATTGAGTTAATTGTATTTATTGTAGTAATTAATATTTTAATACGCTTACTAGAAAGATTATTTAATATTAAACCTCCCAAGGAATAAAAAACTTATGAAATCTATATTGTTCATTTCCATATATCCTTAAATTGATAGACTGAAGAATGTATTACGTTTTAAATATACACAGCATCAATAATTCAAAATTAAATCTAAATATAATATTTAATCATAAAAAAAGCCCCTGTACGAAGTACAGAGGCTTTAGAATTTAATCCTGGCGATGTCCTACTC
>JAGRJP010000315.1 GCA_020442665.1 Lysobacterales bacterium | reverse complement strand
TCTATAGTAACTATAGATATTAAGATGAACGAAATCAAGTCAAGGAGACCAATTTTGTTAGCAGCGATGAAGAATGTAAATACTAACGATCTAAAACAAATAGACGAAAGATACAAACTAAAAACTAAAATTTTAGATTTTGAAAATCATAGAATACAGGAATTAGTCCAAATGCGTGAATGGAGAAGCCTGCCCACATTTGAAAAAATAGGAGCAGCTTATGACTTTGTCCGAGATGAAATAAAGTTTGGTTACAACATCAGTGACGATATTCCAGCTAGTCAGGTATTATCTGATGGATATGGGCAATGCAATACTAAAGGAAACCTCCTTATGGCTTTACTTCGAAGTCTCGAAATTCCTTGCAGGTTTCATGGGTTTACAATCGATCAAAAATTACAAAAAGGAGCCATTCCTTCATATGTATTTTGGATGGCCCCAAAATACATTATCCATAGTTGGGTAGAGGTCTTCTATGATAATAAGTGGATCAATTTAGAAGGATTTATCTTAGACAAACTCTATCTAAACTCCATCAAAGCGAAATTTCCTAATGAGAGTGACTCTTTTTGTGGATACGGTGTGGCAACTAAATGTTTTGTCCTGTCCAAACATCCAAACCGCGTAGTTACTGGTTTTTGAGGCATTTTTCAAAAAAAGTGCCTCAGTCACACCTGTGAACTTATAAAAAGTTTAATTTTTTTATAAAAATCCTCCCGATTTTTAATTCTCAAGCCAAAATCGGTTCAAAATCCAGATTTAAGGCGAGTGAAACTGCGGACAGTTTTAAATGACCTCAATATATTCAGGTTTTGTTGCAGATCTCATCCATCCAACGGATGCAAATAGCCCTGCAACAAGCCATCCCAGGCTTGATAAAATTTGGCATGCCTCTTTATTCCTTTTCTCTGCCAAACTTCATTTGGGGTTCTGCCATGCAGATTCATGTGTGTACGCACATGGTTGTACCAGAATCGAAAATCTTTCAAATACCAATCAAGATGAGTTGAATCTATTGTGAGGACCTGATTTAATTTTTCTTTGAGTGTTCCAAAGAATCGTTCAATTCTCCCATTCTGCCAAGGACAACCAATATCCGTTAATTGGTGTTTAATTCCCATCAGTTTCAAACCAAGTCTAAACAGTTTTGATTTAAAAACAATGTCGTTATCTGTACGGATATATTCAGGTTTGCCGTACTCCCTAACTGCTTTGTAAATCTCAAAAAGCAATCTTTTCGAACTTTTATTATTAATGTATTTTAACGCAATATTAAAGCGGGAACCATGATCGATGATGCCTATTATGTGCATATTGTTTTTATCTGAATTATGTTTGCCCGTTAAGTCTATTCCCCAGATTTTGTTAATTGCAACCGGATAGGGCTTTCTGTTTTTAATTCTTTTTCGTTCTGCCAAGATTTGATATTTATTCTTTCTGATAATGTCATAGACATAAGTTTTACTGACTGAGATTGAAAACTGTCGGTTAAACGAATCAGCGATTTTATAGCCGCTGGCTTGAGGCATTAAAGCCTTGAAATAAATAATTTTATCTACAACCCAATCCGGCTTTTTGTTGTTTTTACACGTTTTAAAAGTTTTCGGTTTGAGATTGGTCCGATGAACTCTATTGGGTTTATAGAATATTTTGAAAAAAGAATGTGCACAAAGGTACAGAAAATAAAGCAATAACATTGAACATCCGTGTTGTTAAAAAATCAGGATTTTAGCATTGACAAGTTTTGTAAAACACTTTTTGTAAATAGATTAACTAATTCATTATTTATTCTGTTAGAATTATTTCAATCTTAAAAACTAATGAAGAATCCATGAAAATAAAAATTGAAAAGCTAAGGTCATTTTCAAATGACTATGACAATAACGCATCATGTGTGGTGCGTGTTTTTAATAAGAATCTCAAGCCTCTGGGTGGTCGGCACGCTTGGGTAAAATTAAGCACTGACTCACATAGTATTTATCGCATGGCCAAAGCAGGCCGGTCATCACCGGGATTTTCAAAAAATGCAATTGAGCTTGATTATGATTCACTCTTGGAGCTCAACGCTACAACTTCAAATGGAGAAGTAGATGAAGATGGGTTTTATCCATGTGATTTAACTATTTCTTCAACAAATAAACTGGAATTTATTAAAGCTTATTGGAATCACCCTGATCACGGTTATCGAATTTCTTTACAAATTAGTATGATTAGTATGTTTCTAGGAATTGTAAGTATTCTTGGGATGTTTATTTAATTGTAATCTCTCCTAATAAAGCAGCATTTAAAAGTAGAAAACTCTATTACAGTGTAACTGGAGTTTTCTATGAAAAAATCAAGCGGCAATTAAATCTTTGGAATTATGATAAAAGGAAACGAGTTCATGAGGAATAAATCCTGTTTTGTAATAACAGGTTATTTCGTCAATATTCATCATCTGATAACCATTAGGCAGAATAGACCTATCAGCAAAATCTGAAAATGCAAATGCAGCAAAACCATGTCTCTCATCAAATGTTCTTTGCATGACCGAATAAACCAATTCAATTACTCCATTAGCATATTTATCTTGTTTGCCAAGATCAAAGAGCTCAGATAACTTATTATTGTCTTTTATGATTGAATACCACTGAT
>JAGRJP010000314.1 GCA_020442665.1 Lysobacterales bacterium | reverse complement strand
AACCATTGATTGCACTTGTCACAAGTCCATCAACTCCTTTTTCCATTCTGTCTGTCCAAGCGGCAGCTTCCAATTTTGGTGCATTGGCAGCGCCGGTTGCATGACATGCAAAACAAACATTCTGATAAATCATAGCCCCATCCAATGAACCATCAAAGGCCCCTGCAACTTGAACTTCTGCTTGGTTGTTGTTTGTTTGTGTATCAGCTGTGTTATCGCCACCATCCGAAGATTCTTCAATAACTTCACCTGTATTGACCTTAGCAACAGGTTCTAAAGCCTGTTCGATAGCATTGCGGTCAGTAACAGTTTCTTTCCCTGCAAACAAACTATTATGAACCAAATAACCAACAACAATCAAAATGATTGTGAGACCAACTAATGCGCCCAATAAAATGGAAAAGTTTTTGAAAAATATTGAATCTTGATCTTTCATATACCCCTCGTATATATGTTTTATAAATTAAGTCGTGTATTATAAGGTCAATTCTCAAGGTAGCACAACTTACAAAGCAAATATTAACAATAAAACTTTGATGGATAAAATTTTTCATGAGAAAATTATATCGTGGTTTAATAATCAATTTAACCGGCCATCTGCTGTCCAAATTCAGGCATGGCAGGTAATTGAAAAGCAACGTGATGTTCTGATTTCTTCCCCGACAGGCTCCGGTAAAACATTAGCGGCTTTTCTGTATGGTTTGAATCAATTGTTCGTCAAAGGTGATGACGGCTTGACGATTTTATATGTTTCACCACTCAAAGCTTTGTCCAATGATGTTAAAATTAATTTGGAGCAACCGCTGGATGATTTGAATCAATTATTCCCAGAGAAAAATGTAAGGGCTGCTAGTTGGACCGGTGATACAACTCCGGCAGAGCGAAATAAAATTCGTAAAAAACCGCCGAATATTTTGGTAACCACTCCGGAATCTTTGTATGTGTTGCTCACTTCTCAGAGCGGTCGTGAAATACTGAAAAATTTAAAAACGGTGATTATTGATGAAATTCATGCGGTAGCGAATTCCAAACGCGGAGCCCATCTTGTACTATCATTGCAAAGGCTGGAAGCACTTTGTTATCAACGACCTCAAAGAATTGCCATTTCAGCGACTCAAAAACCAATCGAAACCATGCGGGATTTCATTTTGCATGGTGAAAACTCTGAAATTGTTAATCTGGGGCATAAACGGCAACTCGAAATCACCATAGAAATTCCGCAATCTCCTCTGAGCGCTTTCATGTCTAACGAACAATGGGCAGAGGTTTATCAAAGGCTTTGTGAAGTGATAGCTGAACACAAAACCACTCTGATTTTTGTCAATAACCGACGTTTGTGTGAGAGGTTGACCAAAAATCTGGCAGAAAAAATTGGTGAAGAATTTATTACATCCCATCATGGTTCTTTGGCGAAGGAACATCGCTTAAATGCCGAACAAATGCTGAAATCAGGTCAGCTAAAAGCATTGGTTGCAACCGCTTCTTTGGAGTTGGGAATCGACATTGGTGATATTGATTGTGTTTGTCAAATTGGTTC
>JAGRJP010000313.1:875-1901 GCA_020442665.1 Lysobacterales bacterium | reverse complement strand
AAGGTTGCGATTCTGAATATGAAAAGGCAACATTCGACCCTGTTCATCAACCTGATAATTGAAAACTTTAGAAATGTGAGTGATATAGTCATCAATCTGAGGTGAAACAACGATGATTTCTTCAGGTTTAAGTTCTGGATGATTGTCTAAGGCTTTTAAAACAGTATCATAAACGACCTCGACCTCACGAAAGCGCGAATGACAGCTATGAATTGTTAAACTATCGTCAGATTGGCAGCTTTCAGGAATTTCTTTCAACTGATAAATATCATTTTTGATATTTTTCAACAGTGAATCTGGCGGTAAAATTTGATAATCAAGCTCAATATCATTGCAATTTTCACTGTAAAGCCTGTCAAAAAGAGACAATTTTGCATAACCTAAATTCGCCAAAATAGGATTCCCTTGAAAATCCAGATAGGAATATTCTTCATTAAAAATGCTTTTCTTTATGCTTGCTTTTTCAGGAATCATGTCTAACCAATATTCCGCCGTCGGATTGGTTAGCATAATATGAATCGTTTTAAATTCTGAAAGTTTTAGCAATAAATTCATTTGCAATTCGTTGAATTGCTCAACAGCAAACACAATTATTGCATCAGGTAATTCCGTAACTGTTTCTTGAGAAATATCTTCTAAAATACTTAAAAACGGACTTTTTTGTTCCGTATTTTCTGTAAAAGCATTCCATAAATTTATTTTCCAATCTTTTGAAGATTCATTATTTTTTTGCCAAGTTAAAGTTTCTTTAGGATAGTTTTCCAAGGCATTGAGATACATTGATGCCAGCTTTTCAGCCAAATTAAACTTTTTCAATGCAGTGAAGTGATGAAACTCGGATAGAAGATTTGAACTTCCCAAGTGCTTATATAGTTGCCATCGCATAATGTCCGTGGAATAAAAATTTTGCCTCTTATTATTCAAAGTAACTTTATTAAGCACTTCCCAAACAAAGCCAAACTGTAAAATAAAGTTTGTTTGAGCACAAATTCCTTGCTGAATAGCCAATGATTGCTGAAACCATCT
>JAGRJP010000313.1:0-783 GCA_020442665.1 Lysobacterales bacterium | reverse complement strand
CTGGCTGTGTATAAATTGATCAAGTGGATAATTCCTTTACAAAAATATTATTTTGCACAATTTAATTCTCAAAAATTGAGAATCAAAGTCTCAGCAATTTATTTTAGCAAAAAAAAAGGTTGGAAACTCCAACCTTTTCTTCTGATTACGAAATTTTCAACTAAATTGAATCAGGCATGAAATAATATTCGCTTCCCTCATGACCCGCATGTTTGATAGCACTGTATTCGGGAACCTGTTTCAAACCTGCCAGACTGGAACGAAGGCTGACTTGTTGGCTGAGAGCTTTATAAAGTCTGTAACCTTCCATCACTCCATCATTTTCATTCAAAACATCGAGAAATGCGGATGCGAAAATCGAATGACCGTTTCCACCACTATCGAGAATTGGTTGCAAACCGCCGGATGTTAAAACAGTTCTGGCTTTAACTCTTGACGTGAATAAAATATCTTCATTCTCGACTTCATCAGGAAGAGGTGAAATGGATGAACCAGACAATGTTCCTGAATAACATGAATCCGCAACAACCATTACATGTTTCGCCGGCATTTCCGCCATAAAATCACTCACTGCTTTATTTGGAATCCACTTGGATTTATCTGTTTTGCCGGCATCTGTAGGAATCCAGTAACCTTCTTTGGAGTTATCGTCGATAAATCCATGACCTGCGTAATAGACTAAAAGGTTGTCGTATTTGCCAAGTTTGTTTTTGTACTCGCTCAATGCAGTTAACATGGTGCTTTGATTGGCATTGGTGAGTAATTTAACCTGATAGCCATAAC
>JAGRJP010000312.1 GCA_020442665.1 Lysobacterales bacterium | reverse complement strand
ACATCAAATTGATTGAGCAACTCTGTTGTTACCTTTTCATTCACACAATAATATTTTTCATCAGCTTCATCAACCGAACACAAAATACTAAACTCGATATCGTGTCTTTGCAAATATTCAGCGGCTGACTTTCCCTCAACGCCATAACCCCAAATAGCGATTTTTTTGTTATTTAACTGGTCGAGTTTCATGATTCAAATTTCAACTTTTGCAGCAGTTCATCATCTGCTTTCGGACAAACTTCGCTGAATTGTTTTACAACTTTATCACCTGACCAATCGCCTTTATCCTTGATGAGTTGAAAAGCCGTTTGGCTTTCTTCCAAAGTTCCGACACATTCAAACGGTTTGATACCTTTTAAACCCAACAACTCGGCAAAGCCATCCAATTGACTTTCATCATCCAGCATATTTGATCCGAAAATATCCAGCAAAGTGGACTTCTGAATAAAAGGAGCTAATCCCAAAAACACAAATTGACACTTCGGACAATCACAACACCATTTGCTGTTTTTATTTTTAGAACCATCAATGTGAAAGTTTCGATTGCAACTGGAAAAGACTGGAAAATACTGCGGATACTTTGAAAATTTTCTCAAGATTTCAAATTCAGAAAAATTCCTTTGCTTTGAATAGTATCGCAAATCAGATGCGACCTGTGTTCGAATGATTTCCTGAAAATCATTTTCAAATTCATAACTTTTTGAATACTGATGATTAACTGCATCGCCATCGTCGTTAGTTGTGTTTGAAAACTCAGCAGACTTTTCATTTGAAAAAACAATTTCGTTAAAATCAAACAATAAAGCTGTCAAAACAGCTATCGCCGAATTGATTGCAGTGATGGGAACATGTCCATTGAATGCTCCTTGTTGGTTATACTCAATCAGTTTTTGATCAATTTTTCTTTGCACCTGAATCAAAGGCTTCTCGATAAAATCAGCCGCTTCCAAAATCAGCTTAGATGAACCCACAACAAACAAATTAAAATCCTTTTTCTCAGTCTTGAGCTCTTCAATGGTCACCAATGAATCCTTACCACCGCCCAAAGGGACTAAGGCACGGTTAGATAAATTTAGATTCTCAGTAATCAATGGGGTCAGACACTCTGGTGTCTGACCCCATTGATTACTATTAAATTTCATTCGGTCTTTCAGAGAAATCTGATTCTTATAAGCCATTTCCGCCAAACCGTTTTTCCAGGTTTTATGAATAAACTGACTAACAGATTGAGATGGTTTTTTTCCTGAAAATTCAATATCTTCCGCCAAACCTGCTTTGTAATAACTGACACCGGCAAGCCAATGCAATAAATCACACGCCGCTTGGATGGAACTTTTTCTGGAATGATAAATCTCTAAATCAAACTCAGGAAACTGAATTTCTTCACAAACTTTTCCAACATTTTCCAACTCATAAGCCAGCGTCAATCGGTAATTTGAAACATCAAAATCCCAATCGAGAAATTTAAAAACTTTATGAAATTGACTTGACATAAATGCGAAAAGTGACTTGAAATTATTGCTGAAAATTTAGAGAGATGTATTCTGACATAGATTCAAAAAGACTGCAAAATAAACGGCTTTTAATGTTTCTTTTGCTTGTGCGATCAGTACAACAAAACTGTCATACTGAGTGGAATGGACATAATCCACGAACAAAGTCGTAAGTATCTTCTAAAA
>JAGRJP010000311.1 GCA_020442665.1 Lysobacterales bacterium | reverse complement strand
TGGGTTCGAATGCCGCTTTCCCAAATGTAAGGAACTATTGGGATAAGGTTTGGTATAAAGGCGGTGATTTGGTATCAGGAACTAATGGCATGCAAGTTTTAACCTATTCATGGATGTTGGAAAATCAAGGAGAAAATCCAATTGTTGTTGTCGCATTATCCAATAGTCCTGATGGAGGAATTGTTGCTAATTCGATATCCTCAGTCACAGCCCGAGTGCTGGAACTTGCCAGAGATTTGTAAAACTATTTAGATTTCTTCTGGTAACCCTCAAGCAAAAGCTGATCATCAACTCTCCACAATTGATTGGCTTTTTGCTTGTTTTCACTCATGAGAATTGCAGCTTCAAAATATTTTCCTTCTCTTGCCAGAAACCCGGCTTTGAGTTTATAAAACAAATAGTCATATTCATTATTAGCTTGAAGTCTCTCCAAAGTTGATTTGTAATCTAATTCCGGATGATTAAGCATAACCTCCAAAATTTCATAACCAACATAATTGGCAACATGAATTTGAAAGATTTCTCTATATGCAGCTTCAGCTTCTTCAAGTAGTTTTATCCCTTCATTGAGTTTCCCGGTTTGTATATAAATATGCCCTAATACTCGCTTGATTTCATTGGGAAATTGTTGTTGTAAATGGGGATATTTCTTCGTATATGAATTGTACTTCTCAAGAGCAACTTCACCATCATCAACACGAGATGAAACCAACATATCAAACAAATAAACCTGACTCAGATCTGCTTTCATCTCTGGGTTGTTTTCAAAAATCGCGAGCATCGAATCCATATATTTTTTTGACTGTTCAAAATCATTTTGAACATAAAATTGATGCAATTTCATCAAATCACCAATGACTCGGTATAATGGGTTGTTCAATTTCTCAGCTATTTGTCTGATTTGTGAAATATATTCGTCTGCTCGGTCAAACAAACCCCTCAAGTTGAGAATCATGCTACTGTTCATCAAAAAATAAAGAACTTTATCCGGTTTCGTCGCCGACTTTAAATACGAAGTGGCTTTTTCAGTTAACAACACACCTTCATCAATATCGTTAAGATTGAAGTTCAACTGATTCAATCCTGCCAGTGATGTTATCATACCGTCACTGTCATTGGCTTTTTCATAAAACTCCATTGCTTGATAAAGGTAATCTTTCGATTCATTAAACCTGAATTGATAAGAAACAATTTCAGATAATGTCAAATAAACGCCGGCTAAATAATCGTTAAAAGGGTAATACTCTTTTGCCAGAGCAATTCGTTGCAATGCAAATTCTTCTGCTTGCTTCCAATCTTTTTGTAAATACGATAGTAAATAAAGTGATTTGAGCCCTGAGAGTTTTAAATAAGGGTTTTGCGATTGTTTGATAAAATCTACAGATTTCTGCAAACTGATTTTCGCAGCTTCCTCATCTCGTAATCGAAACTGCGAGAAAGCGATTAAGTAGTAAATTTTGACGTAATGTTTATCCAAAAGTTTGGACTCAAATTTCTGCAAAATATTTTCGGCGATGGATAATGCTTTCTCAAAATGCGCCAGATGGACGTGAGTTTCCAGCAGTTTGATCCAGGCATCCAGAAAGTCACTATCTTTGTTAACAGCAGATTGAAAATAATCATTGGCTTTTT
>JAGRJP010000310.1 GCA_020442665.1 Lysobacterales bacterium | reverse complement strand
AGCTGATTGACCTCATCAGTCTTATTATTTTCAAAGGCTTTTTTGAGGGATGGGAAATAAACAAGTACATTATTAGGTTCTGACTGAATCAGTTTTTTATTGATAGGAGTAGAATCACAATAATCTATGATATTCTCACCCGAGCATATTCCAGAGGCGATAAAAAGGCTTTGGGTGGATAACTCATTTGAGTCAACTAGATTTCTGAGGTCATTTGCAAAATCAGTCAAATCATTAGGATTGATAATTTTTTGTTTTTTAAAACCATAATATTTTAAAGACAGCTCCTGTAAACCATATAAATTAATGTCGGCACTTTCATGGTTTTGCAAATGTTCGACAAAATCACTATTCCACTGTTTGCTGAGCTCGTCAATTTCCTCCTTGTCAGGCATGATATTGATAACTTCAAACATTTTAACTAATGTCTTAGCAACTTCTTTTTCATTAGATTTGTCTTCTTCAGCACTCACAAGATTGGTGAAAATAAGAGTGATTACCAGAATTAAATTTTTCATGATTTTCTCCAATTATTCAAAACATGCTTGTGGGTTTACGGCGTTTTCATTACCGATATCGAGTTGTTTTTGGTAATTGATTTGTGCCATTTTCTTCATTGCTTCGAATTCGCCTTCAACAAGAACAAACTTCTTCCATTGATTGTAATATTGCGGATCTAAATATTCATCTAACAAATGCTCTTTTTTCATTCTAATTTCCGTCAGGCAAGAAAATTGAGACTTGAGTTTTTGTTGTTCAGAGTTGTTTTTCTCAATTTGTTCAGGAGAGTAGTAATGTGTCAGTATCTCCGATTTAATGGCATGACCAAGCATTGGGAAAATCATAGTTTTTGAATGGTTAATCATCACATTTGCGACTTTTTCACATTCGGGAGCAAGCTGCTCATATTGCTTACAAGTTTGTGTTATTGCTCTTAAGCGTGGAAATGGCCCCATAAAACTAAACATCATATTATAAGTAGCAAATAAATAGTAATCATGGTTTTCACTCAGAGATTTCATGACATCCGGTGATAATGCTTCACTGAAATTTGTAATTTGTTTGATATCTTCATCAATGAATTTTGTTGGCACTGTGTTGTTTTTAATATACTGTTCAATAGCTTCTTCTAGTTCTTGAGAGGAGATAAAATGTGTGTCTGTATATTCTGTTTTTGACATTTTTTTGATGAGTTCAATTATTTTTTCTTCATCACTATTGTCATAAGACTTACTAAGAGAGATAAGATAAACCGCAAGATTTTTGGGTTCGGATTGTATGAGCTTCTTATTGATTGCCTTGAAATTGCAGTAGTTGAACATTTCTTGATTGAATCCGCAAATCTGAGCAGCAATCATTAAACTTCGGGTTGATAATGTCTCGTTTTTAACAATTTCATCAATCATTTCTCCCAGTTCCTGATAATCGAGCAAGCTCTTTTCTTCTTCAGGAGCAATGCCCAATGAAGTGAGTTTTTTATTAATCGCTTCGATATTGACATCCGGACTTTCATGTTGCAATAAGAAATCAGTTAAGCCATTTTCATAATCTTTCATGAATGCCTGATATTCCGGACTGCTTTTGTTTTCATAAGCAAATGTCAAATTCGTTATTAAAAAAATTACTAACA
>JAGRJP010000309.1 GCA_020442665.1 Lysobacterales bacterium | reverse complement strand
AGCCGTTACGGAACTGAAACCACGGGTGGTCAACTCATTTGGAAACATCAATGCGAAATTAATCTGGAAGACAAGCATGTTCTGCTGATTGATGATATTTTTGACGAAGGTTATACGCTAATGGCAGTCCATGAATGGTGTGAAAAGCAAAAAGCGAAATCTGTTAAATCCGTTGTGCTTGTCTGTAAAAACCATAATCGTGGTTACGCCGATTACAAAGTGGATTATTCAGGCTTTGAAGTTGAAGATTTATACATCTTTGGTTACGGCATGGATTATCAGGAAAAACTACGCCATTTGAATGATATTTATTATTTGAAACTGTAAAGTTAAACTCATTTATTAGAAATGATAAAATTATCAGTTAATTCTACCCAATGATGGAATCAACTTTTTCTCAAAAGACCCGAGAAAGATATATTTTAACAACAATCAAGGAAATCTTCCTTATCTTTTCAAAACTCTCATCGAATCATTGCTGGCTCTTATGGAGCTGTTAATCAGTTATCAACCAAGCGTTCTAATGATAGAGCTATAAAAAATAGACAAAAAAATACCTGATTATGTCGAATTGTGCTATTTTATATGGTGGTTGAACGATTGATTAAAAAATGAATCCATTCAAAATAAAAGCGATTTTAATTTTACTGATTTTGATTGTTGTATCTTTTGCCGCTATGGCTCAAGAAATCAATTGGTACAGTATCGACCAAGGTGGTGGCCAAACTACTCAAGGAAATATTTTAATTACAGGTGTAATTGGTCAAGTGGATTCGGCAAAATTGGAAGGTGGTCGTTTAACCATTTCAGGTGGTTATATACCATTTCCTGCAGATCTTATATTTGAAAATCAATTTGAGCAATGAGGGGATTATGAAAATAAAATTATTTCTACTGTTTGTTATGCTGTCATTCAGTTTCAAGATTTTAGCAATAAGTTATCAAGGAGAACTCAGTGAGTCTGGAAATTTATACACGGGCCAGGCTGATTTTCAGTTTAGATTATTCGATAGTTTGATTGATGGTACTCAAATAGGTTTAACTGACGATATAAATAATGTTGAAGTCCTAAACGGACGTTTTGTGGTTGAACTGGAACTGTGGAATGGTCAGTTTGATGGATCAGACTTTTGGCTTGAAATTTCAGCTGATGTTCCCTCTGGTTCAGGAAATTTTGTGACGTTATCACCTCGCCAGAAAATAACTCCAGTACCATATGCAGAATATGCCTATGATTTAGACATTACAGGTTTACAATTAAGGGTTACCGGTACTTGTTCATCAAACAGTGCTATTCAGGTGATTGATGCCGTTGGTAATGTCACTTGTGGTACTTTTGCTGATGAATCACATAGTCATGATTTTGCGGAAATTACCAATGTGCCTGCTGACTTAGCGGACGGCGATGATGACACAACTTATGATGGCACTGATTTTGCACTCAGCAACCAAAGTTGCTCTGTGGGTCAAGTGGTTTCTGCCATTGCTGCAAATGGCAGCATCAACTGCGTCAACATGCCGGTATCAAATTCACCACCTGATTGCAACGGAGCCAATCAAGCCTTGCAATATGATTCCGTTAACGGATGGAGTTGCATTGATATAACCACAGTAGGTCCTTCTGCTGGGCAAGCCAGCGGATACGAAGTCACAGATAGTTGGGGAAATACCTGGGATGGTGTCGAACGACAGGCTCAAACTTGGTCCGATGCGGATATGACCTGCCAGTCATTAGGCGGGAGATTGCCAACCATAACCGAATTGTATAGAGTCAGTGGTGCGTTCAAAGGTGAGTTAGGGTCTCCTTATGATACCAACTATTTGTGGAGTCGAACTTGGTGGGATAAAACAAACAAAGGACGAGTAAGAATAACTGACGGTGCAACTGGTAACTTTGTTACCACCAGTTTAAGCCCTTATCGTTGTGTATGGCCTTCAGCAACACCACAATATTTTGATGGAAACAACTGTATGGGAGAGCCTGGCGATGCCTGTTGGAGTCATGTTGGCTACCCAAATAACACTATGGTTATAGATAAAATGGAAAGACCGTCTGTTTCTTATGTAGCAGCAACTGATGAATGTGCCTTTGTCAATGCTCATTTAGCAGATCAGCAGGACTATGCAGAAAATGCCATCAATGGACTACCAAATGGCACCAACTCTTGGCAATGGACCAGCAATCATGCTCGCTATGATTTGAATACAACGGTCAGGTGGCAGGATGTTGATACAGCTTATGATGACTATGCAAATACTTATGTTTCTTGGGCAAGTAGAGCATCCGGACCCTATAAATTCAGGTGTGTTGGTGTGAATTTTCCAGCAGGTGCATATCCAAATACTGTAGCTAATGAATTTATAGCTAATACTACATCAATAAAAACTTCAGATGCAGCCACACCTACTGCTGTTTTTGGAGATTCGATAAATGGATGCTTTAGTCAAGGGGGGCATTTGGCTCACTCCAGAGACATTATGGAGTTGGTACGAAATGGCATGACAAGTGGTACTGGTACAGACTATATTTGGCTGTCTGATCGGAGTAGCTACCAAGCGACTCAAATCGCAAAATGGACTGGTTCAGATGCTGCCTATACAAGTTTCTATAATGAATATGTAAGCTGGAATACTGTCAACCTGTCAATAGAATATCAACATCGTTGTGTTTTCTATCCGATTGATAGTGGTTTCGCCTATCCAAACAATACTCAATGTGCACTTGATGTCGCTTGCCAGCAATATAGTAATGGAGCCAGTAAAATTGCTGTTGATAGTTTTGATCGCACAGCGAGCACTTATCTCGACGCTACATCAACCTGTCTTAGCGAAGGTGGACGTTTGCCAACTACCTTGCAATTGACAGAAGCCATTCGCGCGGGATTACCTAATGGCAGTGGAACTGGATTGTGGACTACCGATAGTTCGGATGCTAATTCAAAGGCAACTATATTGATGTGGAATGGTACAGAGCCGACATTTAGTCCAATTTATTCAAGTAGTGCAACTTGGACTAACAAAGGTGCTATAACACTGAGTTATCGTTGTGTTTGGTCCAATGAAATGAAATAAAAACAAGATGAATTTCAAACAATTTCAGACGGATATTTTGTCTGTCTGAAATTTCACTCAATGTTATTTTTGTGGTTTCTTGCGAATATAAATAATCTTTTCAACTTGAGCGACAACTTCGTTGTCTTCATCTTTCACTTCAACTTTAAATTGCGGAAGATATTTATCACCATTTTTTGTGTTTTCAAGAATATCCTCTATGACTGAATCATCAATATGAAACTCAGTTGTGACTTTACCATGACCGGGTTTGACAAAGTCAATGCAAGCATGTTTGTCCCAAACATAATAATCCCGACCTAAAATATTACTAATCAAAAGCACGTAAAAAGGATCTGTCATGGCGAATAAACTTCCACCAAAATGTGTACCAAACGCATTTCGGTTCAATCGTTTCAGAGATAAGCTGACTCGGGCATATTTCCAGTCTTTGCTAATCGCCTCAACTTTAATACCCGCCCCCCAATAAGGTGAAAAAATTCGCAAGGCCCATTTTAGTTTTGTTGGTGTCCATTTCATTGATTTATTCTTGCTAAAACAACTTTAATCATATATGTTATTTAAAGATCATTTTTTATTTGACTGCTCACATTCTATCAATGTTCACCATACGGAAATAGAAATAAAAACCATATTTAAGGGCAAATTTGAAAAAAACACTCACAAGTGGTATCTTATTGAGAATGATTTACGATAATAGGGGAATTATTGTGAAAAAATTACTATATACTTTTTCATTACTACTTTTCACAATGCTTACGTCAGCTCAAACTGAGTGGATATCAGCTGTCGAACCAAATCCATTAACAGACAACGGTTTTGGAGATGGTTTGGCGAATATGGGTAAATGGCTGGTAGTAGGTGATCCACAAGATGATACCAATGTGAATAATGGCGGAGCTGTGCATGTTTATCATGATGTAAATGGTCAGTGGCAGCTGTTTCAAACTCTTCACGCAGATGATGCAGAATCGAATGATAAACTGGGTACCGCAGTTGATATTGAAGTCAAGCATGATACCGGAGAAACTTGGATTGCAGCTTCTGCAATTAACGATGATGATGCCGGAACTGATAAAGGAGCCGTTTATCTATTTGAACTAGATGTTAATAATACCGGATTGTTTATTCAACAAAAGAAACTCAATGGAGGTGCTTCATCAGCCAATTTCGGGATTTCATTAGCTATGAATTATGATTATGTTGAAGAGATTGATGCTTATCTCTGGGTGCTGGCAGTTGGTGATGATTATTTTAATCGCCCGGACCCAATTGGTGGAGGAACGCATAACACCGGTACGGTATTTATTTATAAGAAAAATGCCGGAATTGGAAATAACCTCTGGGAAGAGGAACCCATTCAGGTCTCTCAGTCATTTTTAGATAGCTTGGACTTTTCCGATCGTTTTGGAGCCTCTGTATCAGTCGATGGTATATATGTTCTTGCGGGCACTCCAAACTATGACAGGCATGATTTAGGAACAGATGGAATTGATGTTGGTGCAGTTTTCCTATTGTACCGTAGCGGTTTAACCATGACCTGGGAATGTTGTACAATTGTGACGACTCCAACCCCTATTAGAAGTGCAAATTTCGGAACTGATGCTGAAGTGATTAAACAACCCGGAAATAATATCATTATCATGGGCGGTTCACCTTTGGAAAAAGATATAAATAACCGACAAATTGGTTCTGTTGATGT
>JAGRJP010000308.1 GCA_020442665.1 Lysobacterales bacterium | reverse complement strand
AAGGAATTGACTGGTCTCAATTCAGTAGTTTACCTGCTTTTGACAGTGTTAACCGTTTGAACGCAAACACTGTTTTCTTAGCAATGGAAGCAGAATCTGTCGAATAATTATTTTTAATTTATTTAAAAAATTTATTAAGAGGGCTTAATTTGCCCTCTTTTTTTAGGCTTTTCTTCTAATATAAGCATTTGCTAATGTAGCAAGTACGAATTTGTTATGATAGAATTAAAAGCAGTACGACTATATTTTTATGAGGGTAATTATGTCAAATAATGATTTAAAAAATACTTATGGCCAACTGGGATTATCCAGTTTAGCTATTCGTTTAACAATGGGCTTCGTTTTCTGGGGTGGTTTTTCCAGACGTGCGATTTATGGAATTACACCAACAGGTGACACTTTCAAACTCGATGTCGAGCATTCCGGTTTCGTAGGTAATAAAATTGCTGCGGCTTATCCAGGCTCATTTATGCCAGAAACTTTGGTTTCAGTGATTCAAAATGTTTCATTAATGAACTTTGCCATGTGGGCCTTTTCCATTGCGGAATTATTGGTAGGTTTAGCTCTAATTTTTGGATTTATGACTCGTTTTGCTGCAATTGGCGGGATGCTACTTAACTTCGGCATGATGCTTGTTTTCGGCTGGATGGGGTCAACTTGTTTGGATGAATGGACGATGGCAGCCTTTGGTTTCGCAATCTGTGCCGTCGCTTATGTAACCGGTGCCGGATATTATTCGATTGATAATAAGCTGGCAAACACTGGTTTTGGAAGTAAAAAACTATTCCCGTGGTTGTTCTCTGGTCCTTTACCACTTAGCAATGATGGTCTGAAAAAAATGAGTATATGGCTGGCTGTAATTACTTTTGTATTTGTTGTTGGTTTCTACAACGCTCTTTATGGTTCTGTTTATAGTAAATTGAAGTCTCGCGTAGGATTCCATCATCAAAACATTAAAATTTCAGATGTTAAAGTTATGGAGGATGGTGCTTTATCATTCTATGGGTATGTTAATGCCGGACCTGATACACAAGCAGGATATGTGATAAAAGCCGAATTGAAAGATGAGTTTGGCGATAATGTTGCAGAATGGGATGGTGATACTTTAGCCAATATGAGTGATGATAACATCGACAACACATTCAAAATGGCGTGGGGTTCTAAATTCTACCGTACTCGTTATGGTATAGCCGGTAAAACCGGAGCTCAAGCAACGATTGTTTTGCCCGGAGAAGGTGAGACTGATGTTGAAGAGGGTGAGGTTTACACTTTAAAATTATCACAAGTTGAAGGAGCTCCGTTTACATTTACCGGAACGGCTAAAGTGACTGATGGTGGTTTCGTTCTAGAAGGTAAATCAGCAGAGCATTAATTTTTTAATGAAGCGAGTTAAAAAAGCTCGCTTCATGTTCTCAACACACAGAGGATACAATAAATGAAATTTATTAAAAACCTACTTGCTTTAATCGGACTTCTGGCAATTGTTGGCGGAATATACGGTTGGACTAAATTTGGTGAAGATTACAAAGTATTCAAATCATTCGATGCCAAAGCCCCTGAGGTTTATTGGGAAATGTGGCAAAAACTGAAAAAGTCCAAGGTTACCGCTGAGGCGACTGTCTGGATGGTACCATTTGCAGAAGGAATTACTGTGGATGAGGCTGAAGAGTCTATGGCGATTGCTGCAAATTCATGGAATATAAAAAATGTCGGCGTGCTTCCTCTTTCTGAAGATGTCTTTGCGAAAACCGGAGAACCACAGAAATTTTTGAAAATTTTCGAATATTGTGACTCACTCACTGCCAGAGAGATGGTTGACTATAATGTTTATATAGCGGCCTACTTGCCTTGTCGTGTCGCAATGGTTGAAGATGATAATGGCAACTTTGCGCTTTATTCTATGAACATGGATATGATTTTACACGGTGGAGAGACTTTACCTCCTGAGTTGTTCAAAAAAGCGAGTCGTATCAAATCGGCTATCCTTGATATTATGCAAAAAGGAGCAAACGGAGACTTTTAGCTCCGATCGAAACTATCATAAAAAACCCTCACATTGTTGAGGGTTTTTTTATATTTGTTTTTCAGCCTGCCTTAGAAGAGCTTTAACCAAATCACCAAAGTTGGCAAAAACCGAGTTTGATGTTTTTCCTGTCGCATATCTTTTATAAATCTGCTGAGCAATCACAGCCAAACGAAACAATCCGAATATATAAAAATAATCAAAACCTTCTGAGCTGATATTTCTTTCGAGACAATAATATTCAACGATTTGCTTTCGGCTCCACATGCCGTCTAAGTTAGTTGGCATTCTTCGTATCATTTGCATTTCTTTAGCGTCATTTTTTTCAACCCAATAAGCCAAAGAACATCCTAAGTCCATCAGCGGAGAGCCAACCGTTGCCAACTCCCAATCCAACACACCAATAATTTGATAGGGTTCGTATGGAGAGATGACGACATTATCAAACTTATAGTCATTATGAATCATACTACCGGAAGTATCATTTGGTTGATTTTTCAACAACCAACTTCGTAATTCTAATGCTGGCAATGAATCATCAAGCAATGCATTTTCATATCTACCACTCCATCCTTCTACTTGTCTTTGGATATAACCTTGAGGTTTTCCTAGTTTACACAGACTTGTTTCGGCAATATCAATTTCATGCAGTTTTACTTGGATATCCAACAACTGTTTGCACAAATCATCGGCTTGAGCCGAATTCAGTTTCATCGGAAACTCTTTACCTGCAATAACTCCATCTATTTTTTCCATGATATAA
>JAGRJP010000307.1 GCA_020442665.1 Lysobacterales bacterium | reverse complement strand
AATATGAAATTCTTGCAATGCTTTACTGTAGATTTCTGAGCCTTCGACTTTCTTAAAAAATGGCAAGCTGATTTTTTTCAACTCTTTAAGTTTTTCTGCTTCTTTATGCGGGTTTTCTATGGCTGAATCCGATCGTATTTCCAGCCCTTTAATAAATCTGGCATAATGCTGAATTTGGTCAATTTCCACCTCATACAAAAAATCTGGATAAATCAAATAATCCAATTGATGGTGCATGTCTTCGTAGGTTTCTTCGGATAAGTAATCGGACTTTTCCTCAATTTCCTGCCAAATTTTATACCAGTTTTCAATCACTGGATTCAACAATAAACACAAGTCATTGGCTTGTTTATACCAGCCTTGTTCCAGGGTTTTCAGCAGGTGATCGAAGGCATCAATATTTCTCACCGGCAGACTGTTTTCAATAATGCTCTGTAAAACAGCATCGGTGATATGCTCAACTAAGGATTGCTCGGATTCCAATTGCGACCAACCGAATTGTGCTTTAATTCCGGGTTTCAGATTCTTTTGCAGATAGCGGTATTTGGCTGGTATTTTTAATAAAACCAATCGTTTTAATCCGTGTAAGTGTTCATCCTGTGCCTGTTGTTCAGTTTCAAAAAGGCGTAAACCAACACTATCTTTTTGATCAATGATTGCCGGATAAGCTGTCAAACCATTTTCCAAAATAATGCTTTGCGGAATGTCTTTAAACACCCAATCTTTAGCATGATTGATTTTGTAAGTTTGACTGGCGGTTTTTTGAAACGAACGATTAGCTTTTTGGCAATACTGCTCTTGAAGCTCATCAAAATTTCTGGAGGTTTTTAAAACTTCCTTTTCCTCATTTATAATTCTGAATAGAAACTGTAAATGCGGGGGAAGCTCTGCTTGTTGCCAAATTTCAATAGTCGTGTTCAGTCCAACCATACGTTTGACTTGAGTCACAATTTGCTGATAAAAATCACCTTCATCAACCGAAATAGAGTCCGCAATCGCCTGTGCAAAATCATTCGCGGGAACCAGATTCCGCCGTATGGGTTTTGGCAATGACCTAATCAAAAACTCGAGTTTTTCCTTTAAAAGCCCCGGAACCAGCCATTCAAAATCATCTTTTGTAAAGGAATTGAGCCACTGTAAAGGAATTGTTACAGTAATTCCATCATCTTCCTGGCCGGGAGAAAAGTTATAGTGCAGGTTTAAAAGTTGTTGACGAATTTTTAAATGCTGCGGAAATAAATCTTTCTCTGGCTTGCTACTTCCAGACTTAGTTAATTGCTCATGAGTGAACTTCAAACAATCATCATTTTGAGTTTTCAACCACTTAGCCAACTGTTTTTCGCTGTAAATATGTTCAGGAATAATGCTTGCATACAGTTCCGCCAGTCGCCACGGTTCAATCAAAATATCCTGTCGTCTTTGCCGATCTTCCTGAGCTTGAATCTGGGCAATTTTCATTTGGTTATGACTTGCAAACGCATAACGGTTTCTCAATTGATTCTCAACCAATCCCTGTTCAATAAATATTTTGTGTGAGGTTTCCACATCCGTCGGACCATAATGAAACGCTCGTTTGGCAACAACCGTCAATCCAAATAGAGTTAACCTTTTATATCCCATCACCGAACCTTGCTTTTTCGACCAGTACGGATCAAAAGTCGAGGTTCTGATCACATGTCTGCCAATATCCTCAATCCATTCGGACTCAATTTCTGCAACTGTACGAGCATACACTTTGGTGGTTTGCACAATACTGGCAGCCATCACCCAGTTGCAATTCTTCCCAAATAAACCCGAACCCGGAAAAATATTGAAACTACGGTTTCGGGCACCATTGTATTCGCCTTTTTCCTTTCTGAATCCCACATGCGAAATAAATCCCGATAAAATCGCTTGATGAATTGCAGGATATTCCGCTTCTTTATCGTTCAGGTGAATTTTTTGTTGTTTCAAAAGGTTCAATAACTGCCTGTAAATGTCCAACCATTCGGTATAACGGCGATAGGATAAGAAGTTCTCACGGCACCACTTTCTGAATTGAGAATTACTGTTTGCTTTGCGTTGTTTTTTTAAAGTTTTCCAGATATTGATAAAACTGATGAAGTCCGATCTTTCATGTAAAAACTTTTTATGAGCCGCATCCGCCGCAGATGCAAACTCTAATGGACGTTCCCGGATATCCTGTATGGTCAGTGCTGAAACAATAATTAAAGCCTCTTTGATACAACCCAAAGTTTCTGCCTTGATTAAAATTTGCCCCAATTGCACATCAATTGGCAGTTGATAAAGTTTTCTGCCTGAAGCTGTGAGTTCTTTATTCTCATCAATCGCATGAATTTCTGTGAGCAACTGATAACCGTCCGCAATCAGATTATCATTAGGCATATCCACAAAAGGAAATTCATCAATTTGTCCAAATCCTAAAGCGGAAGCTCTTAGAATGACCGATGCCAATGATGTTCGTAAGATTTCGGCATCAGTGTGTTCGGAACGCTGTTCAAAATCATCTTCCGAATATAAACGATAACAAACACCTTCAGCTATCCGTCCGCAACGCCCTTTTCTTTGATTGGCAGCCGCTTGTGAAATTGGCTCAACCAGTAATCCCTGAATTTTACTTCGTGGCGAATAACGACTCACTCGTGCTGTTCCTGAATCAATCACATAATGAATTCTTGGAACAGTTAAAGACGTCTCGGCAACATTAGTGGTCAAAATGATTCGTCGTAATGACCCCGGATGAAATACCTGCATCTGCTGAACCGCCGTCAGTCGTGCATAAAGCGGCAAAATCTCGGTACTGCGAATTTTTTTTCGAGTGAGATAATCCTGAGCTTCCAGAATTTCTCT
>JAGRJP010000306.1 GCA_020442665.1 Lysobacterales bacterium | reverse complement strand
CTTATTATCGCAAAGCTCAAAAAATTAGAAGGCTGATTGTTAATGATTTTACCTCTGCTTTTGAGAAAGTCGATGTCATTGCAGCACCGGTATCGCCTGAAGTGGCATTTGATTTCAATGCTAAAAAAGATCCGGTTAGTATGTACAACGAAGATATATTTACTATTCCTTCTTCACTTGCCGGCTTGCCATGTTTGTCAATGCCGATTGGATTGGTTGATGGTTTGCCGGTTGGATTGCAATTGATTGGGAATAAATTAAAAGAAAGCCAAATTCTGAATGTGGCTTATCGGTATCAACAAAATACGGAGTTTCACTGTTTAGTACCGGAGGGATATGATGAGTAATATTCAATGGGAAACGGTTATCGGGCTTGAAATTCATACGCAACTGAAAACCAAAAGTAAACTTTTTGCGGGCACGAGCACTCAATACGGAGCTTCTCCGAATTCACAAGTGAGCTTGTTGGAAGCAGCTGTTCCGGGAACATTACCCGTTTTTAATGAAAAAGTACTGCGTTATGCGATTCGTTTTGGTTTGGCAATTGATGCGAAAGTGATTGCCAAGGAATCTCGGTTTGACAGGAAAAATTATTTTTATCCCGATTCTCCCAAAGGTTATCAAATCACACAATTGAAACATCCGATTGTTGAAAATGGAACCGTGATTATTCAGACAGAAGATGGTGAAAACAAAACAATCCGTGTTAATCGAGCCCATATCGAAGAAGATGCCGGCAAATCAGTTCATGATAAATATTCAGATTATTCTGGAATAGACTTGAATCGTTGCGGAACACCATTGATTGAGATTGTTTCAGAACCTGATATGTCAAATGCTAAAGAAGCAGTCGCTTATATGCGGGAAATTCACACCATTGTAACCCATTTGGGAATTTGTGACGGGAACATGCAGGAAGGTTCTTTTCGTTGCGATGCGAATGTTTCGGTTCGACCGGTTGGGCAAAAAGAACTGGGAACACGCACCGAACTAAAAAATATTAACTCTTTCCGCTTTGTTGAAAAAGCCATCAATGTGGAAGTTAAAAGACAAATTAAACTTCTGGAGTCCGGTGAAAAAGTCACTCAGGAAACTCGCTTGTATGACTCGGATAAAAATGAAACTCGAGCTATGAGGAGTAAGGAAGAGGCAAATGATTACAGATATTTCCCTGACCCTGATTTATTGCCGGTGGTGATTGATCAGTCTTACATAGACAATGAACGACAATTTATTCCGGAATTTCCTTCAGCGAAAAAGACTCGGTACACTTCTGAACTTGGTCTGAAAGAAGAAGATGCTAAAATTATAGCTTATGATAAAGGGTTATCAAGACTATTCGACGAGACTATTACATTACAAAAACAATCGACTCCACAGATTTGTGCAAATATACTGTTGGGCGAATACAGTTCGTTGTTAAAATCCGATGATGGTAACTCTGAAAAACCAGTTTCATCAGCTCAATTTGCTAATCTTCTGGAAAATTTAGCTTCAGGAAAAATTTCACACAAAATCGCAAAGGTTATTCTGGAAAAAATCTGGAATACAGAAACGTCTGCGGATGACATTATTGAGAAAGAAGGTTTGGCTCAAGTCTCCGATAGTGGCGAGTTGGAGCAGATTATCAAAACATTAGTTGAAAACAACCCATCACAATTTGATGAATATAAACAGGGTAATATGAAGATGTTTAATTTCTTTGTCGGTCAGGTGATGAAACAAACAAAAGGCAGAGCGA
>JAGRJP010000305.1 GCA_020442665.1 Lysobacterales bacterium | reverse complement strand
GAGGTTGCCTGAGATGAAATTATATGAAGTTTTTATCAGAGCCAAAGCCGGTCTCAGCCACAAACATGCCGGATCGGTGCATGCAACCGATGCTAAAATGGCTTTACAGAATGCGAGGGATTTGTATACGAGAAGGGAGGAGGGTGAAAGTATTTGGGTTGTTGAGTCAGCCCAAATATTTTCTTCAAACCCGGATGATAAAAATGCCTATTTTGAACCGGCTGAAGATAAAATTTATCGCCATCCTGATTTCTATCATATCGACAAAGAGGTTAAAAATATCTGATGCCTGCATTGTATGAATATGTTTTGAATTTGGCGGATAATACTTTGGTATTGGGTCAGCGCTTATCCGAATGGTGCGGAATTGGACCAATGTTAGAAGAAGATTTGGCATTGACAAACACAGCCCTAGATATATTGGGTCAATCACAAATGCTGTTACAATTGGCAAACGAAATCAAAGGTGATGGTAAGAGCGTCGATGACTTGGCTTTTTTGCGTGATGCCATTGATTTTCGGAATGTGATATTGGTTGAACAACCGAATGGTGACTACGCACAAACCATGTTGCGTCAGTATTTTATGGACTTGTATCATGTGCATTTGTACAAACTGCTTTCTAACAGCACACACGAAAAACTGGCAGCAATTGCTCAAAAATCTGTGAAAGAAGTTAAATACCACTTGGAACGCAGCGAATTATGGATGAAACGCATGGCGCTGGGAACCGAAGAAAGCTTCAATCGCCTGCAAAAAGCCTTGACTCAATTATGGCATTACCATCATGAATTGTTTGAAAGCAGTGATTCTTTGCAACAATTGGTTGATGAAGGAATTGCAGCCGACCCGCAGCAACTCAAAGCCAAATGGCAAACTGATGTGAAAAAACTGTTTGTATCCACACCTTTGGAAATTCCCCCATCCGGCTGGAAAGCCACTGGTGGACTGCAAGGACATCATAGTGAATATCTGGGCAAAATGTTGTGCGAAATGCAGTTCTTACAAAGAGCCTACCCGAATTGTGAATGGTGATATGTTTAAAAACAATTATTTTTATTGGTTTGTTTTGTTCTCATTGTTTTGCTTAAGTTGGTTTTTTGAAGGAGTCTATTATCAGTCAAAATTGCCTGGGTTGATCTTAGGAATATTGAGTCTATATTTATTGTATAAAAATGTTAATACGAAGGACTTAAATCAAAAATCTAATAACATAATATATTTTTTATTAATAGGTATTCTGATAGTTTTAATACCAATTTTAAAATATTTTGGTGTGGAGATAATTGATCATTTGGTTTTAAAAAAGAGCCATGAAAGTTATTTTTTGTATAAAGCAATTTCGATTGCTCTTTTCTGGGTAATTGTGAATTTTATTGCCTACTTTAAGTGGCAAAGATAATAATTCTGCTAACAGCCAGATTGTCTCTTAGTAAAAAATTGAAATTAAAGAGTTAAAGTCTTCGTACAGTGGTTCTATAAATCGTCATACCATTCTTTCATAAACTACTTGAGTTCGTTGCTTTCAAGAGTTTGCATATGAGAGACATTTTCAGGTAATACAAAAATTTATTGTTAGAGAGTTATGCATAGGCCTCTATTATTTTTATTTCAGTAATTTTTCAGGTTTTTTTCATGTTTTATTATTTGATTAATCTAAAATAATAGTTCAGTCTAATTGGATATAGTTATGAAAATAAAACAACTCATTGTTCTATCTATCCTGGTTTTTCAATCAGCATCAGAAGCTGATAACAGTATGATTTTATTAGGTGGGGATTTGATTTTTGCTAATGGCTTTGAACTTGAATCCTTAGTTATCAATGAAATAGATTATGATCAGCCGGGATCTGATACCGAAGAATTTATTGAAATATATAATCCTACATCATCAGAGATATCTCTGAATGGTATCAGACTATATCTAGTAAATGGCGGGACATTTAGTGACTATGATGAGTATTTCTTTAGTGATTTAGGAAGTATGCAGCCAGGTCAGTATTTGGTTGTTGGTTCTGACTCAGTATTAACCAGTTTGCCTCCGGGAACAATATCAATGCCTTTAAATGGTTCTATTCAAAATGGCAGTTCCGATGGTGTGGTGTTGATTGATACTTCTGATAATTCGATTATAGACAGCGTGTCTTACGAAGGAAATCTGACAGGTGTAACAATCACTGACTTATCAATAACAATTGATATCACCGAAGGAACATCATCTCTTACAGACACCATTGATGGAAGTCTGTCGAGAATACCAAATGGAGAAGATTCAAACAACAATGATGCTGATTTCTTGTTTACAAGTTCAACAACACCGGGTAGCCAAAATGC
>JAGRJP010000304.1 GCA_020442665.1 Lysobacterales bacterium | reverse complement strand
TCATCGCCTTTTTCGGTTTTTAAAACCATATTGATATCACCATCAGGAATTTTATCCGCAGCAATGTCTTTTAATAGTTTCTTGGCATTGGCAACTTCATCTTTGCCAACCAAATTTAAAAATGGCGTGACTTCGAGTTCCTCTGCATCTTCGTATTTGAAAAATTCCAGATAAGCGTTATTGGCATAAACATGCATTCCGTCATGAATATAAGCGATTGCATCTTTTGAACTGTCTAATAACGAAGCGCATCGTCTCTCTGCATCATTCAATTCGGCCTCAACTCGTCTCAGTTGGCGTCTTTTATTGAGACTGTTAAATACATTAGTCACTTCTTTACAGAGTTGCTCAGGAATACTGTCGGTACAGAAATATTTCATTCCGGCTTCATAGGCTTCGGAAATTGTATCGTTGTTGAGATTATCCAATAAAGCGATTAAAGGGATATCTTTTCCGACTTTTTTGACACAAGCATGAACAGCATTCATTGACAGTTCGGTTTGCATGGATTGAATTAGAATAATGTCGATTTTTTTGGTGGCAAGCAACTCAAGTAATGAGTCTTCATCAATGCATCTGCTAGGTCGAACCGGAATTTGGGCGTTTCTGAGAATAGATAAAATTCGTTCGGCTTCTTCTTCCAATTTATGGACAATCAATAATCGAATGGTTTTATCTTGTGCCAACTGTTATCTCAGAAATATTTGAAAGTAGGAATTTTATCAGAATTTTGAGGTTATGTGCATTAAATTATTGGAGTTTTATTCGATTTGCCGGCGATTTCCTGAACTAATTTGGGGACTAAATAGCCGGGTAATTGACTCATCATTTTTTTATAAATCAATTTGGCGTGATTATCTGATACTTGAAAATGGCTTGCACCGGAGACCTTGTCCAGTTGATGCAAATAATACGGCAGAACGCCTAAATCAAACAATTTATGCGAAAGTTCGCAAAGTGTCTCGGCATCGTCATTGATTTTTCTGAGCAGAACACTTTGATTGAGCAAGTGTGTATTTGTGTTTTTAATTTTTGAGAAAACTTCTCTGTGGCTTTCATTCAGTTCGTTGGGGTGGTTTGAATGAATAACAATGACTTTATTTAATTCAATTTCATTCAACCAATTTAGAAAGTTGGTTGTGATTCTTTCCGGTGAAACTACCGGCATGCGAGTGTGAATACGCAAGGTTTTAATGTGTTTAAGATTGACTAATTGTTCGGTGAATTTCTGCAATACGGATGTAGAAAGCATCAAAGGATCGCCACCACTGAGAATCACCTCATGGAGACTGGTATCAGCAGAAATGTATTTGATAGCGTGTTGCCAGTTTTTTGCGCTGGCATTATTTTCAGTGTAAGGAAAATTTCTTCTAAAACAATAGCGACAATTAATCGCGCAAGCACCGGTTGCAATCAGCAAAACACGTCCGTGATATTTATGAATCACTCCTTTGGTTTTGCGTGATTTTAAGTCTCCGACAGGGTCGCTTTTGTAGTTTTCATCCTTTTGTGACTCCAGTTTATGCGGTAAGATTTGCAAGAGCAAAGGATCATTTTTATCGGCAAGGTTAATACTTTGTAAATAACTATGGGGAACTTGCAAACTAAACAATTTCTCACTCACCTCGGCATAGTTTTCTAACTTAAATAGTTCATTACTATCAAGTTGATTTCTGCATTGATGTCGCCAATTGCTATTGTTCATTCACGAAAGAATCAAAAAAGCGCTAGTATACAGGATTTAGGGTCATAACTGCATTGATAATCTTTATCTCAAGGTCGTCTGTATGGTATTATTCGCCGCAAATTTTATATTCGGAGCAAATATGGCAGTTTTAGGTATTAATGATTTCAAAACAGGGTTAAAAATTCTTATCAATGATGAGCCCTGGAACATCACAGAAGTTGATATGGTGAAGCCCGGTAAAGGACAAGCATTCACTCGTATCAAAGCCAAACACCTGCGCACAGGAAGAGTGGTTGAGAAAACCATAAAATCAACGGATAAAGTGGAATCAGCCGAAGTTA
>JAGRJP010000303.1 GCA_020442665.1 Lysobacterales bacterium | reverse complement strand
AGCGGAGGAATGAAACGACGTTTAAACTTTGCCTGTGCAGTTTTACACAAGCCGGCAGCATTATTGCTAGATGAGCCAACGGTTGGAATAGACCCGCAATCACGCGAACATCTGATGCAAGCAATTCTCAAACTCAAAGAACAAGGAACTGCCGTTATCTACACCACTCATTACATGGAAGAAGCCGAACGATTGTGTGACAATCTGGCAATTATCGACAAAGGCGAAATCATCGCTACCGGAACCGTTGATGCCTTGCGTTCGCAATTAGGCGAAAGAGATTTAATTACTTTTCAGGGGCAATTTCAAAATCCCGAGAGTTCAGAATTGGAAAGTCTGGGTGCAGAGATTTTAGAACAATCTGAAAACGAAATTAGATTACTTATTAGCGATGCTCCCAAAAATCTTTCTTCCGTAATGAAGTCCATTGAATCTCAACATGGAAAAATTAGTAATGTGAATTTAGCACAAGCCAATCTGGAGAGTTTGTTTATAAAACTTACCGGCAGAGCCTTGAGAGATGCGGCATGAAATTTGCACTCTCCGTCGCAAAACTTTCGTTGAGAAAATTGTTTGCTGAAAAGTGGCAATTGCTGATGTTTTTGACAATTCCAATGCTGATTGGAGGCTTATTTTTTCTGATAACCGGTTCCGGTGGTAACGCCAAACCGATTGGAAAACTTTTGGTGACCGACAACGATAAAAGCACTTTGTCGAAGTTGCTGATTGGTGGTTTCAATCAAGGTCCTCTCGCTGAAATGTTTATCCTCAAAGAAGCAACATCAGTTGAGGCACAAAGCCTGATGGATGATGGCGATGCCAGCGTTTGGTTGGAAATTGAAGAAGGATTCTCGGAAAAATTCCTCAATAAACAACCCACCAAAATCAAACTTGTTAAAAATCCCGGACAAAATATTCTTCCTCAGATTGCTGAAACGGCAGTCGGAGTTTTAACAGACGGAGGGCATTATATCCAGGTTTTGTTTGCTGATGAATTGCGACAGTTTAACGACTTACTCAATGGAAAAGATGTCTCCGACGCGCAAATGGCAATGATGAGTATTCAAATTAAAAAGGCTATTGAAAGCATCGAAAAACAACTCATTCCTCCACAAATCAAGGCAGTCAAAGTTAAAGAAGAAAAGCAAACAACCAATAAAAGTTCTTTCATGCTCCACATGTTCCCCGGAATTTTGTTTATGTCATTGTTATTTGCTGCACAAGGTCTGGCTTTAGAATTTTGGAAAGACAAATCTCAGGGAATCAGCTCAAGGTTGCTTTCATCCCCCGGTGGTCTGGTTCAATACTTGAATGGCAAATTACTGGCAGGAATAGTGGTTTTTGCCTTGATAGCGGTTGTTATTGGCTTGCTTGGATTATTTATCCTGAAACTATCACTCAGTAAAATTGTTATCATTATCGGTTGGTTAATGCTCTCGGGACTGGTTCTGACCAATATGATGCTGTTTTTATGCTTACTGATGCCATCGGAAAAATCAGCTTCAATCATCACATCAGC
>JAGRJP010000302.1 GCA_020442665.1 Lysobacterales bacterium | reverse complement strand
AAAGTTCCCAAAGCGGTAAATGGTGATGGATCACCGGAACCACCGTGCATTTGGTGAACACCAACCACATTTTCAGTTTCCTGAAATACATATTCCATATCATTCACGTCAATTCCAACATCTTCGGCTGTGATATAACGACCACCCAATGAATCAATAAAACGACCAAATGAACGGAATAATGTTTCTGATTTGTCTGTTTTCGGATCGCCGATGATAATGGATTTACCACCGCCCAGGTTCAAACCGGAAACCGCAGCTTTATACGTCATGCCTCTGGACAGACGCAGAACATCCGTCAAAGCCTGTTCTTCAGTCGCATAAGGATACATTCTCAGACCGCCGAGAGCTGGTCCTAAAATGGTGTTATGAATTGCAATAATAGCCTTCAAACCGGCATCTTTGTTATGACAAAAGATGACTTCTTCGTGTTCAGTTTTGTCAATAGTTTCAAATATGTTCATAATATTCTCGATTTTTTAATTAAATAAATTTTTGCCTTCACTCCAGGGTGCAGTGAAGAATAGTTCTGTTTGTTCATTGCTGATTTCGGCAACTGAGTTGACAGTCCATTGAGGGTTACCATCTTTATCAACCAACAATGCACGAATGCCTTCCTGCAAATCAGGATTCATCGCACAACGTGTGGACATGATAAATTCCATTTCAAAAACTTCTTTTAAACTCAAATATTTAGCTCTTATAATCTGCTCATCAACCAGTTTATAAGTCACCGGACAGCCTTTCAGAAACGCTTTTTGTGTTAATTCTAACCACTTTGTTTTGGGTTGCATTTCTTTGAGTTCTTTAACAGATTTTTCCAAATCACAATGTCTGAACAAATATTGAATTTGCTTATAATTTTCTTGCAAATTACTCAATGGAGTATCATCTCTGCTAAAGTCCATCAAACTTTCCAGAGCATTTTGAATATCGCAATTTGGATTTTTCCAATCCACTTCGGATAATTCAGTAATAAATTCGTCTTTGTATTCATCCAACACAAAAAAGTCAGCTAATTTGCAATAAATTGCATCAGAGGCATTCATTCGCGCACCGGTTATTCCCAAAAACATTCCGATGTTTGCCGGCATTCGGTTAAAAAACCAGGAAGCCGCTACATCCGGATAAAGACCAATGGTGACTTCAGGCATTGCCAACATGGATTTTTCTGTCACAATTCTATGAGAACATGCCGACATTACGCCAATTCCGCCACCCATTACAATTCCGTTGCCCCAGGCAATGACAGGTTTTGGAAAAATATGCAAACGATAATCCTGATGATATTCCTTACGAAAGAACTCCATTGCCATTTGCGGAATTTCACCTTCGGCTGTTTCTTTCATCGAATTGTAAAGTCCAATAACATCACCACCGGCACAAAAGGCTTTTTCGGAATTGGAATCAATAAACACCGCTTTGATATTTTGGTTGTTCTCGCATTCATCAAGTGCATTTTGTATCGCATCAATCATCTCGATATTTAAAGCATTCAGAGATTTGGGGTTATTCAGAGTAATTCTGCCAATATTACCGTATTTTCCTTCAATCTGAGAAAACTGAATCAAATCGGACATTATTGAATCACCTCTGTAGCCCCTTCGACCAGAATTTTTCTGGAAATTATCAAACGCATGATTTCATTCGTTCCTTCCAAAATACGATGAACGCGCGAATCTCTGACATATCTTTCCAATGGATATTCTTTGATATATCCATAACCACCATGTAGCTGCAAGGCTTCATCACAAACATTGAAACAAGTGTCTGTGGCATATCTTTTTGCCATTGCACAATAAGCACCGGCATTGGCATCTTTGTTATCCAATTTAAAAGCAGCCAGACGCACCATTTGGCGAGATGCAATTAAGTCTGTCAACATGTCCGAAATTTTAAATTGTAAGGCTTGAAATGATGCTAGTGTTTTACCAAATTGTTTGCGTTCCAGCATGTATTTCTGTGCTTGGTTTAGAGCAGCCTGAGCCGTTCCCAATGAACACGAAGCGATATTGATTCTTCCGCCATCAAGACCTTTCATGGCAAATTTAAACCCTTCACCTTCTTCACCAATGAGGTAGGACTTTGGAATTCTCACATTTTCAAATGTGATTAAACGAGTTGGTTGTGAATTCCAACCCATTTTGCTTTCTTTTTTATCGTAAATGATTCCATCCAGATTTGCTGGAACCAGAAAACAGGAAACGCCTTTAGGACCGGCTTCACCGGTGCGTGCCATCAAAACCAAAACATCCGTCGAACCGGCACCGGAAATAAATGTTTTACTGCCATTGAGAACGTATTCATCTCCATCCGTTTTTGCTGTGGTTTTCATGGAACCGGCATCAGATCCCGAACCCGGTTCTGTTAAGCAATAGGATGCCAACAATTCACCCGATGTTAGTTTTGGTCCCCATTCTGATGCCAAAGATTCATCGGCAAAACTGGTAACCATCCATGCACACATGTTATGAATTGTCATAAATGCTGTTGTAGAAGTGCAATATTGTGACATTTCCTCAAAGATAATGGAGCTATCCAGACGTGATAACCCTAAACCACCGTATTTTTCGGGTGAATAAAGCCCCAAGAAACCCAACTCTCCGGTTTTCTTGATAACATCGACAGGAAAATGTGCTTCTTCGTCCCATTGAGCAGCATAAGGTGCCATTTCTTTTTCAGCAAATTCCTTAGCCGCTTGCTTAAAAGCCAATTGATCTTCTGTAAAATCAAAATTCATAGTGTCCCCTTGTTGTAACTAATTTGCAGCCGGTTGATATAATTATTTTTCTAGCCCGACTGCAATTGTGATTTAACGTAAGTTTATAGATAAATTCGGTGCGTGATGTCCATCCGGGATATCACTTTCAAACCA
>JAGRJP010000301.1 GCA_020442665.1 Lysobacterales bacterium | reverse complement strand
AATTATGTGGGATTGCGGGTGTAAAGCGATGAGATTGTTATTTCGGGCATCACATACAACTTTCATCGCAGCCAATTGTGCAGTGACTCCTTTATTGAAAAACAAACTGCTTTGTTTTCCAAGCAAGTTATTGACTCTGTTTTCAAGTTGATCAACCAAAGCACCTTGATTGTAACTGTCGTTTTCAAACTCAAGATACTTTGATTGACTCATCTCCTCCAGCCATTGCTGATGAGTTTTTTTATATAATCCCAAATAACGCATAATGCCGGACTATGAGTTATCCTTGATGTATTGATTGACTTCTCTTTCTAATAAACTCAGAGGAATGGCACCGTTTCGTAATACCACATCATGAAAATCTTTCAGGCTGAATTTATCGCCCATTGATTCTTTGGCTTTTTCACGAAGTTCCAGTATTTTTATCATTCCCACTTTATAAGCCAGTGCTTGTCCGGGCCAGACTATATAACGCTCAATTTCTGATTCGACATCCGACATGGCTAATCCTGTAGTTGAAAACATATAATCAATGGCTTGTTCTCTCGTCCACTTTTTATGATGGATACCGGTATCAACAACCAATCGCACGGCTCGCATCAGTTCAGCCTGCAAACGTCCGACATTATCAAATGGATCTTGTTGAAAACCAAGCTCATAAGCCAGTTTCTCAGCATACAATGCCCATCCTTCAGTAAATCCGGAAAAACTGAGAAAACCTCTGAACATCGGTAAACCTTTTAATTCATTTTGGATCGCTAACTGAAAATGATGTCCGGGAACAGCTTCATGATAAGCCAAAGTTCTCATGCCGAATTTTGGAGTTGCGGTTATATCATATAAGTTGGCGTAAAAACGTCCGGGTCGCGAACCATCCATAGATGGTCTTTCATAATAACCTCCGGCAGCTGTTTTTTCTTTGTATTCAGGAACTTTACGGACTTCAACCTTACCTTTGGGCAGAACGCCAAAAGAGCTTGCCATTTCAGTATCAATTTCGTCGATGATTTTTTGATAGTCTTTTATAATAGACTCTCTTCCTGAATCACTATCCTCATAAAGAAACCGCGAGTCCTTGCTGAGACTATTGAGCAACTCGCCGACGGTTTGGTTTTCAGTATCAAACCCTTCTGCAGATAAAATGGCCTTGATTTCGGCAACGATTCGATCGACTTCCTGTACTCCCAGGTTGTGCAAGTATTCCGGAGAGTAGTCAGTTGTTGTGTTGGCTTTAATTTGGTATTGATAATACTCCTCGCCATTAGGAAACTTCCACACACCGGCATAAGAATCGGCTTCCTTGAGCAAATCTTCATAAAATGCAATCATTCGATCATAGGCCGGTAGAACAGTTGTATTGATTTGCTTGTATAGTTCTGTTTCCAGTTCTGATTTTGTGGAATCATCTAAATCTTTCAACTTGGAAATTTTTGCCATGAAATCTTTGGCTAATTCATTCTCCTCCGGTTTTGGATCACGAATATTGTGCATATTCTCCAAAGTCTTTTGAATTATGAAGTCCGGAGGAATCACACCTGCTTCTTTTTCTTTATTGACCTGAATTAAAGTATTATCGAAGACTCTACCAATATGTGAAAGACGGGAGAGATAATCTTTTGCATCTCCAACATCATCAATTTTATGCATATTCGTCATGAAATTGATAATGCCCATGTATTGTCCGTGTTTTTGGGTTTGACTGTATCCATAGTCATTGTATTTGATACCGTCCATTTGACCTTGTAAAAACCAATCGAGAATATCGTAGGATAATAGTTCCTGTCCTTTTAATTGATCCCGGTTGTAGTTGTGGAGTACTTCATAGTCTTTCTTCAAAAGTTCTAACTGTTCGTCATTGGCTTGCTGAGAGTTATCATTCAGTTCATCATAGAAAAACTTATATCCCATAGAAGTAATCATTTGCGGATTTTTCAATGCAAACTCTATGAAAATTTTGTTATAAAAATGACCGATGAAAAAAGGCTTGAACCAAATCAGGTTTACTAGAAAAATAGTTCCGGCTAATAACGCCAAAAGCAATGTACGTTTTAAGAGTTTCCAAATAAATTTCATAAATTATGTATCCGATGTATTTTATTTAATTATTAACGTTTGAGTTTCAATTTTGTTAGTATATTTTTATTCAAAACCATTTTCAAAAATCAAATCCGATAACTCTGTATCCGGCAATGGCCAAACGTAAGCGCCTCGTGTCCTTGTAAATGCAGCCAGAGTTGTAAATCCTCGGTCAATGGTTAAATCCCAAATCATCACTGAAGGAATTCCCGTGGTGAATCGAAACCAATCAGGAGACATGTCATTAATATTTTGTGTGTAATAAAGTCCCCAGTCAGTTCCGGCAAAAACCATATCAGGATAGAGTGGATTAATCATTACACTGTTCACAGGTATGTTTGGAAGATTTCCTGATTTATCAGCCCATTGAAAATTTTGACAGTTGGCATCACAGCTAATTTGATAAAGATGCCCCGGAGTTGTTGGGGTATTTTGGTCAAATCCTCCAACAGCAGCATAACCCGTCATTTGATAAGAAACCACGTCGAGTATCGGTCTGTTCGGAAGAGTAGAGTTTGAATCTGTGACATCAACCCAATTGGCAGTGTTCGTGCCTTGCCCCATATTGAAACCATAGTAAACATTTCCATCATTGGTCCCAACAATGGCAACCGTACCATCTTCCATGTCATAATGCATTTGATTGATGATTGAGCGGTCATTGAGTACACCTTTTGTTAAATCCGGGCTGTTTACATACCAATCAGCATTATTTAAACCTCCATTGTTTGTTTCCCAAATCCTGTAAGTTCCCGCCATGAGTTGATCGCAAGTGGCTGCTGGGCAGTCATGTTTGTTGAGATGAAAAGGAAAAATAAATGGAACACGGCTGTCCCCCGACCAAGGGCTCACAAAATTAAAATAACTTCCAAGAGGACCTGTGGTGCTGATGCGCATATTTCCGTATTGTGACTCCACATAAACTCTTTGAGATTGAATAGGCTCTATTGTGGCATAAATTCCATCTCCACCATTAACTCTTGTCCAGGCTTGTGCTTGTAATGGATTAGGTGCTTCCCAGACAGAGACTGAAGAGCCATTATCTTGAGCACCACCAACAGCAATTTTAGTCGTTGCAGTGGCAAAATCAGCGGAAATATCTCCCGAATAGAATTCTATGGCATTAATACTGTCATTTAATTGAGTATAGCTGATGTCTCTGGGATTGGCCTCATCGGCATT
>JAGRJP010000300.1 GCA_020442665.1 Lysobacterales bacterium | reverse complement strand
CCATTATGGAATTAATCACTTTGAAACCAATCAAGTTAAGACCACTCTCGCCGGTTATTACATGAAAGCCAATCAGGGAAGCAAAGCTCTGGAAATGTTATTACCTTTATATGAATTGCAAAAACAACAATTTGGCGAGGATAATAAAGCCACAATTTATGCTCGAATGAATATTCTCAAGGCCTATAATTTGACAAAAGATTACTCAAAAGCTGTACAGGAAGGTGAGGAATTATTGGTTTTAAGCCGTGATAGTTTAGGTGATGAGCACATCCTCACAATTGGTGTAAAATTAACATTAGCGGAGAGTTATTTATTCAACAGTCAAAAAATACAAGCGAATGAAATGTGCAAGCATTTGCTGGAAATTGAATTGATACAGAATAATAGTCGGTACACGGAAAAAGTTCTGAGCCTGCAACAACAGGCTCAGGAAGAATAATTATCTGCGTGTTAAGTGAAAAACAGCTCTTAACATTCTGCGAATGGGTTCCGGTAACTCTGCCACATCGAATGATTCATCATTGACATTGACAGTTCCAGAGATCTGTGGTTCTTCACCTTCTTGAACAATCACTTGCAAACCTTCAAAACTCAAATTCGCTGAGTTAGCAGGATTCGAGAAAACCAAATTACCATCTGATGATGTTGTTAAACCTCCTTCACCTCTTTCAATCACTTTTGAAAGAGTTCCTGAGATAGTAACATCGCCACTATCAGGCATCGGATGGAAATTTGAAAACTCCGCCAACTCTGTTCCGGTGAACTCCATATCTTCTCTACGTCCGCTGTTTGTGACCGTATATGATCCCTGAAAGTCATCGACAATCGTCGTCATTCGAGTGATATCAAATCCCGCTTGAGAGGTTCCAAAAAATGTAAAAACTGCAAAAAGTGCAACGATGAATTTGTAATAGATTTTTTTCATTATTAACTCCAAATATTGATTAAGCAAGAAACCATGGTTTCCTAATCTAACGAAAAGAAGTTAATTCGGTTTACAATTTGTTGAATTTTTAGCCGAAGATTTGTTTGATAATCCAGGCAGGCCCAACTAGTAAAAACTGTAAATCTTTGAAAAAAGAGGGTTTTTTACCTTCAACCTTATGCCCAATAAACTGAAAAATCCACGCTACAACAAACAGAATCACAGCTATTTCCAGAACTGGAAAACCTTGTTTTTCCATAAATGCAGTTAATAAAAGACATAAGATTGTAAAAACAATCATTTGAATAGCAACTCTCAAATCTTTAGCTAAATAGTAAAAGCTTAGCAATACTGCTGTGACTAAAGCGAGATTCTCGACATGAGGAATTTTAACCAACCATAACATGGCAACAATCGTCCAAAAAATGATTGGGACGCAAATAAAGTGAATGATTTTGTTGGTTTTATGTTGATGACTGGATGCGTACTCTTCTAAAAGTTGTTGCATGGTTTGATTGCTACTCATATAAATTCTCTCCCGGTAATCAGCTGAAAAGCCTCGCGATATTTATTAGCGGTTGCTTCAATAATATCAACAGGAACATGCGGACCCGGTGGGGTTTTATCCCAATCCAAAGTTTCCAAATAGTCTCTGACAAACTGTTTATCATAACTATCCGGGCTGGTTCCAACTTTGTAGTTTTGCAAATTCCAGAAACGCGATGAGTCCGGAGTCAATATTTCATCCATCAACACCAAATTATCATTTTCATCCAAACCAAATTCAAACTTGGTATCGGCAATAATTATACCTTTGGACAAAGCATGCTCCGATGCCATCTGATAAAGCTTAATGGAAACATCTCTGACCTGCTCCGCTAGGTCCTCGCCGACAATCTTAATCATTTTCTGAAATGAAATGTTCTCATCATGATCACCAACTGCCGCCTTTGAAGAAGGCGTAAAAATCGGCTCAGGCAATTTTTCAGCTTGTTGAAGGTTTTCAGGCAGCTGAATTCCACAAATCTCACCGGTTTTTTGATAATCCTTCCAACCCGAACCTATGATATAACCTCTGACAATCGCCTCAACCGGCAAGGCTTTGAGTTTTTTCACCACAACCGAGCGTGCCTGCAAATCATTATCAGCATCTCCAATTACGTCTTTAACCGATGCAGCAGTCAAGTGATTTGTTATTAAATCCTTTGACATATCAAACCAAAAATTGGAAATTTGTGTCAACAATTGGCCTTTTTGCGGAATCACATCCGGCAACACCACATCGAAAGCACTCAACCGGTCACTAGCAACCATAAGCAAAGTTTTGTCGTCAACCTGATAAACATCACGAACTTTGCCTTTATGAATCAGAGGTAGGTTTATCATACAATTGGAATAAATTTGCAATATCGGGAATGTAGCATATTTATTTATTTTTGTCTAAAAATATACATTGATTCTATTTTTGAAGCTATGTATGAAGTCTCCCCGACTCGTTTCAGGGTCTATTCTTTCGTTACTTTTACTCGTGTAAAAGTAACATAAAAGCACGCCCCGGCTTTTTCGACCTTCGGCTTCCTTCAATGCTTGAAATATCCGGCGCTTCATAAACTCGCTACTCTCAGACAGCATGAAGCTTGTTTCCGAATATTTCTTCACATTTCAGCGAAATGCAAGGGGGTTATATTCACCATAAAACTATAAAAGTTGATGGAGTTTGATTTTATTCAAGAAGTCCTTCTATAATCGCTTTTCTGTAATCTGTATCTTTTTCATTCCAAAAAACAAGGTCATTAGATAAATCAATATTAAAGAATGATTCATTATATTCTTCCTCATCATTGGTTTCTTGATCCTTACCGAATAATTTGAGTTTTATATGATCATTTCGTATATCTATTTCACCCTGATGAAGAGCAATTGCGGTAAATGATTCTTTATCAACCATAAGTCTATTTTTGACCTCAAATCCATACAAAGTTGCTAGCACAGATATCAATAAATCACTTTCAGTTCCAGTACGAAAAAAAGATACTCCTTGTTTATATACTCGATCTTGTATCAAATTCATATTTTCATCAAATCCACTATTTATTCCTTTAATTATTTCAACTTTCATACCTATTTCTTGTCCTTTATAAGATGCAACAATATTAAACAAATATGAGTTTTCCTTTTCAATAAGATTTCTGATAAGGAAAATACAATCTATAAACCCGTCTTCACTAAACTGCTCAAGTAAGGGATTTCCTTTTTTATCTAATTTAACCTTCATATTAGAAAAATCTCAAATATACATTACTACAAAAATAAATAAATCTTCTCAGGATCTGCGGTATTTGTTGTCATTATATTTTGAAAGCCCTGTTTCATTGCAAATTCTGTAATTCGGTCAGAGGCAGAGATGATTGTTTGTTGTTGGAGTTTTTTATATAAATCTTCTGATACCATTTTCTTGATATGGGCGAGTGTTGTGGTGCTGGTTGCTAGTATCAATAAATCTTTACTGTTTTGGATTTCGTGTATTACATCCGAATCAACAGTTGGTATTTGTCTTTGATAGACATTGATTTGGGTGAGTTTGATTTTATTTGATACACAATAATTTTGGATTTCTTCACGGCCGGATTTACCGGTTATTAGAGCGAGACTCGATGTTTTCTTGAGACCTTTTATGAGCTCAATAGCACCTTCTGAGTTGTGTTTCTCCGGAACCCAGATATATCCTGAGTAATATTGTTCAAGAATTTCAGCAGTTTTATTGCCTATGGCAATGACTGTGGCATTTTTTGGAATTTTCCAGTTTGGTTGTATTTTAAAAGCATAAACAACAGCATTTTGACTGGTAAACACAAACACATCTGAGTATGCTGTTTCGATAATTTGTTTTCTTACCAAATCCCTATCTGAAACCGTTACTATTTCCAGACAAGGGAAATTGATAACCTTAAAACCATTTTTTTCAAAAATTTCCTGAGTGTGTTTTTGCTGTTCAACAGCACGAGTGTTGAGGATTGTTTTAGTCATTTCCCAAGTCTAGAATCGCTTGTGCGCCATCTGCCAGAAGTTGTCGCCCGACATTTCTGCCTAAATCTTGGGAATTATCTGACTCAGCTTTCTGACGGATTGTCTGAGTTCCATCAGGAGCACAAACTATGGCCTCCATCGTCAATTTATCATCTTTTCTCTGTGCGTACGCGCCGATTGCCACCGAACAACTTCCATTAAGGATTTGATTCAAAGTTCTTTCTGCATTCACACATTCGGATGTTTCTGCATGATTAAGTTGTGATAATAAATCCTTTAAGTCCTGTCGATCGGACAAACATTCCACACCAACTGCACCTTGTCCCACAGCGGGCAACCAGTCATTTGGTTTTAATTTGCTCTTGATTCGATTATCCAGATTCATGCGTTCCAAACCGGCTGTTGCCAGAATAATGGCATCATACTCTCCTTCATCCAGCTTTCGCAATCGGGTTTGAACATTTCCGCGAAGTGGTTTTACTTTCAAGTCAGGACGAATGGCTAAAAGTTGAGATTGGCGACGTAGACTGGAAGTTCCAACAACAGAGTTTTGTGGTAAATCATCAAGGCTTGAATAGTGATTGGAAACAAAGGCATCGCTGGCATCATGTCGTTTGAAAACACAACAAATTTCAAAACCTTCAGGCATATCCGCGGGAACGTCTTTCATGGAATGAACTGCAATATCAGCCTCTCCTTCCTTCATAGCTTGCTCCAATTCTTTGAGGAACAACCCCTTGCCACCAATTTTGTTGAGTGTAACATCCAGAATGCGATCGCCTTTTGTCGTCATTGGCAAAAGTTCAGTTTTAACGCTAGGAAAAGTTTTTTCTATCAGGCTTGCCGCATATTCTGCCTGCCACAGTGCCAAAGGAGAGTTTCGAGTTGCTATGATGATTTTTTTATTTGTCATTTCTCAATATTTCTTTTATTGCCGCTAAGTTCCTGCGACTGATTTGTGGTTGTAAATCAATACTTTGTAATTTTGCAAATGCTGCTGAACGGGTTCTGTGGATGCCGAATAACTCTTTACGGTTTATGAGGGCGTTTCGATTGATTCTCAAGAGTAGATGCGGGAATTTCTTTTCTAA
>JAGRJP010000299.1 GCA_020442665.1 Lysobacterales bacterium | reverse complement strand
CATATTTATTCGCTTTTTTCGGTTTTTGGATTTGTGGTATTTATGTTATGAACAAAGTCTTTCTGATAAAACACTAGTGATGTGGTTTGAATTTGTTGAATCTATTTGTGAAGATTTTTTATATAGCGATTTTGATGAAGAATTAAAGTTAAAAATTATTAAAATTGCCAGAACCTGTTTTTGCGAACAGACTCAGAATTGTGAGTTTGAATTGCCACTATCGGTCATTAAAGCTGTTCTTGAAAAAGCCCTAGCAGATAATGATATTCGCTATGAAGGTAAAATAGGGATTCGCTTTCAGTCTTGGAAAAATACTTTTATAGAAGATGCTAAAGTATTGATTATTATGGGTTTATCTGAAGGAGAGTTTCCCGGAAATGATACCAAAAATGATTTGGATATATTTAAAAATAAGCTACCTCAATTAAATCAATCCAAGCGAGCCTCAGACAAAAATTTAATGTTAACCGCTTTGACAAGCAATCTTGATAAACTGGTACTAACCTATATCGGATATGAACAAAGTACCAATGAAATCATACCGGCATCGACTGTTGTTGAAGATTTGGTTACCTATTTAAAGCAGAAAACCAACGATGTATTTGCAATTCAGCATCATTTTATGCACGGTTTTAATCAACATTATTTCTCTAAAGAACAACAATCATATATTCTCAATAATTTTAAACTGGCAAAAAAATATTATCAGAAAAGCCCTATAGATAAAAATACAGACATTCGGATTGATAAAACCCTTGAAACAGTCATTTCTATTCATCAGTTGTCTGAATTTTTCAGTAACCCTTTGGATTTTTTTATAGAGAATGTCGCTGAACTGCAATTAAAGATATATTCCAATGAGTTAAAAAGTACAGAAACGTATCAACCCGATAAACTGGAGGAATGGAAATTAAAGAGTCATATTTTCCAACATGATATCGAAATCGCAAAGAAAACCGGATTGCTGGCTGATTCACCATTGAGCCATAACTACTACAACAAATTCTCAAAAGAACTCTATTCTTTGTCTGAAAAATATCAACAAACAGAAATTCATTCACAAGATATTGAGTTAAATTTTGAAGAATTTAAACTTTATGGAGTGGTTCACTTAAATGATAAAAACCAACTGGTTGATTTTAAAACGGGCAAAGCTAAAGGAAAATATATTATCAAGCACTGGATTAGTTATTTATGCTATCAACCTGAAAGTGAAAGTTATCTGTATTTTGAAGATAAAATTGTCAAATTCAATCCAATTCAAAATGCACCGGAATTATTATCAATAATCTTAGAGAAGTGGAGGTTGATTCATCAGCAACCTTGGCTATTTCACCCGGCTGCAATGGTTAATGTAAGGACGAATGATATTGCTTTGGCTACTGAGATAGCTTATTACAATTCACTCAAAGGAAACGAAAGATTTCCGGCAACCGAAGGACAGAGATACTTTCTTCAACAACTACTGGATTACGATTATCAATCAGATGTTGAGGAGTACATTAAACCGCTTTTAGAATCAATCGAGTTGGTGGATTATTCGGAGGTCATTGATGCAACTGTTTAATTTGTATAAGGTTTCTCTGAATGGTACAAAACTGATTGAAGCCAGTGCCGGAACCGGAAAGACATATACATTGTCCGGTTTGTATATTCGCTATATCGTCGAAAAACGTTTGACGCCGGATCAAATTTTAGTTGTTACATTCACTAAAGCAGCAACTGCTGAACTAAAAGGAAGACTAAGACAACAGCTCATAGAATGTAAAAATCATTTATCCGGCTATCATAAAGTTTCAAAAGAAGACAATGAGCAATTATATGAACTTTATGAGTCCTATAAGGATGAACAACACTACCCTGATGCATTGAAACTGGTTTCATTAGCTATTATTTGTTTTGATCAGGCTTCAGTTTTTACCATCAACTCTTTCTGTCAGAAGATTCTTGATGACTTCAATAGCGAATGCCAATCACCTGTACTCGCAGAACTTATAAATACTGACGATGAAATTAAAAACTATGTTTATGATTTCTGGCGTTTCAAGCAAAAAGAATTGTCGGTTGATTTGTTAGCTTTGATTCCTGATATTGAAAAAATAATTAATAAATTCAAATGGTTATTAAGTAAAAGCCATTATAAAAGCATTGGCTTTCGAGATATAGAGATCAATTCTAAATCTCTGGGTGAGACACTATCAGATCTTAAAATACTATGGGAATCCGATAAAGAATTATTAATGGATTTTATTTATTGCGGCAAATTTAGTGGTAATAAATATCCCAAAAAATCACGAGAAAAATATAAAAACGATATCGAAGAATTTCTCAATGGTCAATTAACAGATGTTTCAAAGTTTACAGCAGAAAGCCTAAAATCGAATTTAAACAAAGACCAAAATGTAGATACATTCCCTGATTTTTATCTTCAACTGGAACCAATCATATCTGAGAGAGAAATATTTGTTTCACAGTTTTTGCAAGAATGCTGGAATTATATTCTCGAACGGTTGGATAAAAATTTACAGGAGAATGGAATTTACAGCTATTCCGACCAAATTAGGTTGGTGTATCAGGCTGTTAAAACAAACTCAAATTTAGCACATAGTATCAGCAATCAATGGCAATGTGTGATGATTGATGAATTTCAGGATACCGATGCCTTGCAATTTGAAATTTTTAATCGTTGTTTCAATCAAGGGCAAAATAGTTTGATTTATGTAGGCGACCCAAAACAAGCGATTTATGATTTTCGTGGAGCTGATGTTTTTGTCTATGAAAAGGCGAAATTATCGGTTGATGAAATATATAACTTGGAAACAAATTGGCGTAGCACTCAAGAAATGCTAAATATTTCAAATTCTATGTTTGACTCTAACAATACCTTTTTGCTCAATGCGATTTCATTCCATCCTTCTAAATCTAAAGACGATCAAAGCTCAAAACTGATTGATAATAACTACTCAAATGCTTTAGCAGTTATTAATAGTCCGGCAACGAGTCGTCATGAGAAACTAAAAAATGAATTGCTAAGATTATTAAATTTTGCTGAGATTCAGACTGCAAGTGAAGCACGAAAGTTACAAGAAAAAGACATCGCAATATTAGTTAAAACAAACAGGGAAGCTATTGAATTATATGAGTTTTTAATTGCTGAAAATTTCAATGTCACACTCAGTAGCGAAGCCAGTATTTTTACAACCGAGATTGCTAAACAATTGCATTATTTGATTCGGGCAATTCTTTTTCCCTCCAAAGAAAATGTTTTTACAACCTATCAGGGATTGTTTTTTCAGATGAATATTGCTGAAATTCATTCGCTGAATATAGAGGAATTAACGTCTGAATTTATTGCATTAAGAGTCCAAAGCCAACAGCAAGCTTTATCAGAATCACTCAGTAGATTCCTTCAGGAGAAAAATGTTTACGGAAATTTATTGAGTCGAAATGATGGAGAAAGACATTATACCGATTTGATTCATCTTCTAGAGTTATTTCAACAACAGCAAGATAATGGTTTGAGTCTTGAGCAGCTTTATGAATGGCTGATTAAACAAATTTCCAAGCCTGAAAATATCAATGACAATAATGAAAACCAGAAACGGCGACTGGAAAGTGATGGACAGAAAATTACTATAATGACTATTCATAAATCGAAAGGTCTTGAGTTTCCGATTGTTTTTATACCCAATATTGAAAAAATCAAGCCGAATGGTTCAAATGATGGAAAACTTCTTAATTCAATTGTTGCTGTACATGAAGATGACAATAATGGAGTTATTGATTGGAGAGGTACAGAAAAAGCTATCGCAAAATTTCAATTTGAACAAAAAGCCGAACAAATGCGTGTGCTTTATGTTGCAATCACACGAGCGAAATTCAGAGTTTATCTCGGTGTAGATTTTGAAAAAAAAATGGATAATCCTACCATAGCGATGTTACTAAAGAACCTTGAGATAAACTTGGCAAATATAAAGGACTTTATTATTGATATTGATGAAAGAA
>JAGRJP010000298.1 GCA_020442665.1 Lysobacterales bacterium | reverse complement strand
GTTGCCAGTGACATGGAAAAGTACGGAATCAGCGTTACCGGTTTTCAAATCACCGATTGGGACTTTGAGCCAAAAACATTGCAACAAATTGCCACCAAAAGGGAAGCAACCATGGCAATTATCACCGCCAAAGCCAATGCCGAAAGAGCGAAACAAGATGCAATTACCTCTGAAGAACAAGGTAAAGCCAATGTAATGACCGCTAAGTATGAGAAGGAAGTCGTCAAAGCTCAGGCGATTGTTGATGCACAAAGAGAAAAAGAAATCGCTGTGATTGCAGCCGAACGGCAAGTTGAAGTCGCCAGACAATTAAAACTGGAAGCTGAACAGAAAAAACTGGCAGCCGCTGAATACAAGCAAGAACAAATTCTTCGTGGTGAAGGTGATGGCGAATATAAGAAATTGGTAATGGAAGCCGATGGAGCCCTCCAACAAAAACTCGAAACCTATCAAAGAGTCATGGGCTATTTTGCCAAAGCTGTAGAAAGCCAGAAGTGGGTTCCTGAAATTCAAATGAATAGCAATGGCTCTGAAGGTGGTGGTGATGCCGCCATGGCACTGATTGAAATGCTCAGCGTAAAAACAGCAAAAGACTTAGCATTGGATTTATCGGTTAATAACAACAAGAAATAAGAACTCAAATAATCAATGATAAAAAAGGCAGCTTATTGAGTTGCCTTTTGTTATTTATAAACACTTTTAAAAAAGTTAAAAAATGGAGTAACAATGTAAGGACTCATCGATGCATCAACGATAAAAATCTCATTGGGAACAAGTTTTTTGTCAACAGTTGAAATACATTGTTTTAGCGAATCTAAAACTGTGTAATTTTCGGAGAGCTGTATATCATCTATATATAGAATCAAGACAGTTATATCATTTAAATTAGTTTTTGATTTTGATAATTTTGGAAGTTTATTATTTAATGCCTGAGTTAATCTTTTTACTCTTTCTTCCTTCATATCAGAAGGAGTGGAGAACATTACTGAGAAGTTGTTACTTGATGGAGGTACATTCCTGTATAAATGCAATGAATATTTAAACGGTATGTCTTTTTTGGAGCCGACTATTGATATTGGAATTTTATCACCATTTTGGCATTTTTTGACTATAAGTTTTGCACTTTCAATTATCCAGTTCTTTAACTGAGCTTTTATTTGTTCTTGTTTAGATTTTTTTACATAAGTATCTGCATCAATATTGATTAACAAATTTAGTTTAGGGCTTGATGGCAATATTTCTTTAAGCTCTTTCTCTAGCCCATCCCATAAAAATTTTAATTTATGAGATTGAGCTATTTGATTTGAAAAACTTTCAACCTGTGTTATTTCTACCCAAACATTTTGATTCTTATATTTAGCATGAATATCTACTGCTTTATTAGTTCTATCAACCTCATCAGGAAAGGCTAATATTTCTATAGGGACACCTATTTGTCGAAAGGTTTCTATGAAAATTTTTTCCTCAGTTGTTTTTATATTTCTCACTTATCAAAAAGGCAACTTCAAAGAATTATCCACTTTCAATATTTGCTCTCTGAATTCTTCTTTGATACGGTTCAAAGCCTCTTCATTATCGGCATCGAAGCGTAGGACCAAACACGGTGTGGTGTTGGAACATCTGACCAAACCCCAACCATCGGCAAAATCGGCACGAATTCCGTCAATTGTAGTGAGATGGGCATCCGGAAAGCTGGCAGATTTCTGGAACTTTTCCATAAAGGCATAGTTTTCGCCTTCTTGGGTATGACATTTGAGTTCCGGAGTGCTGACACTATTTGGTAACTCATCAAAAACGTCCTGAGCCGGACGACCTTCCTGATCGAGGATTTCAAGCAGCCTAGCAGCAGCATAAATACCGTCATCGAAACCATACCAGCGTTCATTGAAGAAGAAATGCCCGCTCATTTCACCGGCTAATGCGGCATTGGTTTCTTTGATTTTTGCTTTGATAAAGGAGTGCCCGGTTTTCCAAATAATTGGTAAACCACCATTTTTAACAATTTCTTTGGGCAAATGTCCGGTGCATTTCACATCGAAGATGATGCTTGCACCCGGCTGACGAATAAGTACATCTTTGGCGAAAAGCATGAGCAATCGATCCGGATAAATAATTTCACCGGATTTTGTCACCACACCCAGTCGATCGGCATCACCGTCAAATGCAATCCCGATGTCAGCATCGGTGGATTTGACCGCTGTAATCAAATCTTGTAAGTTTTCTGGGACGCTTGGATCAGGATGGTGATTCGGGAAGCTACCATCAATTTCGCAATGTAATGGAATGACTTCGCAACCAATTTCTTCAAGAACTTGCGGGCCAACTTCACCACCAATTCCGTTTCCGCAATCAACGACCACTTTCAATTCATCATCAAGCTGAATGTCTGAAGAGATGTAATCAACATAATCATCAGCTATATCCATCTTTTGTTCGCTGGCATCACCTGTTGCCAAATCATTATTAATAATTGAATAATACAAATCCATAATCAACTCACCGGATAAAGTTTCACCGTTGAGCATTATTTTTAATCCGTTGTAATTCGGCGGATTGTGACTTCCTGTCAGCATCACACCGGAACCCACTTCCAAATGATGTGTGGCAAAGTAAAGGACACCTGTCGGTACAGCTCCGATATTTATCACATTACAACCACTTTTTAACAAACCTTCAACCAGTGCTTCTAGTAATTTTTTACCGGATAAACGACCATCACGAGCAACAACAATGCTGTTTTTTCCACGATTAAGGTTTTCTGTTCCAATAGCCTGACCGATAAGTCTGACAGCATCTGTCGTTAAAACTTCATCAACGATGCCTCGAATGTCATAAGCTCTGAATATACTTTTATCAATTTGGTTGGTTTCTTTCATATCTGGTATTGCAGGGATATTTTCCGGTTTATTTTTTAATTGTGTAGAGTCCATATTGTCACTATTGCCACCCATGTCTGTAATTTCGTTTCTGGCTTTAGGAATATAGACGGACTGTGGTTGTTGAGATTGTTTTTGTTTCAATTCTTTCAGCTTCTTCAGAATATTCAAAACGACGGCAACAAGGAGCAAAATTGACGACAACATGCCAATAATAGCTGACATCAATGTCATCCCTTTGAGCAAATAACTTGGTTCAGGAAATGAGCTGTCAATGCTAAAATAACTATTCTCAATCTTGTATGAATTTGAGACTTGATTCTCCGCATTGGAAAGATTTCCCCATGATTTCAACCTGACATTAACGAATTGACTGGATGTTTGCTTGAGAACAATATAACCATTCGTAACATTGACTTGAGGAAGACTTCTTAAAACCTCATCGACAGGAAGACTGATTATCAGGTAACGGTCTGATTGATTGTCCAAAATGTGAATAAAATTCAAATATTGGTCTTTTTGTCCGTAAAGATGAATTTCCGCAACCGGATTTTTATTGTCCTTTTTGGCAATTTTCAACATATCCAATGTTGCATAATTGATGCCCGGAAATGCTTCAGGGGCAATATCGACTAGATTTTGATTGTTTATCAAAACTCGTAAAGCATTTGGGAGCTTTTCTTTAATCGACTGAATGATTAAATTATCATCTTCGGATTGCTCAGCAAGTACTGATGAAATTGTATTATTAACTTTTTGTGTCGTCGCTTGATAATTGGTTTTGACTTGAGATGCAATGGCACTGGAGTGATCGCTCATTTGTTTTTTTAATGAGGACTCTTCATAAATATCTAAAACGGTTTTACCAAATACAATGATTGAAATTATCGAAACAACAAGCAATAAACCCCAGATAAGTGTGATATTTAAATCGAGTGGTAGTTTCTTGAATGATGTTTTTTTGCTGATCATTTTTATTGTTCTTTCTATTTATGCAACACCTGAGTGACCAAATCCGCCTTCGCCTCTTTCGGAATTATTAAATTCTTCAACAACCTCAAACTGAGCTTGTATCACAGGTACAAAAACCATTTGAGCAATTCGGTCTCCACGATTGATTGTATAATCATTATCGGAGCGATTCCAGCAAGAGACAAACAATTGTCCTTGATAGTCTGAGTCGATTAAGCCGACCAGATTGCCTAAAACCAGTCCATGTTTATGACCTAAGCCGGAACGAGGTAATATTGTGGCAGCCATATTATTATCTTTGATATGGA
>JAGRJP010000297.1 GCA_020442665.1 Lysobacterales bacterium | reverse complement strand
TCCCATTGCTTTGATTTGAACATTATAATCACCGGCTGATTCTGCTTTGAAATCTCCGCCAAACAAGCCATCATTCGCATTCAAATCACCATGAAGTCCGTCATCAAACATTTCATAAGTTGATTTCAAACCATTTGGATGTGTGACAACCATAGTCGCTGAAGAGATAGGCTTAAAGTCTTTTAAGGCTTCGATGGTATCTTCATTGGTTGTGCTTTGTGTTACAAAGTGAATATTGTGACCTTTGATTTGGTCCAAATTCGTTTTGTATGAATCGAGTTTAAATTTGCTTTTGCTGGAAAGCAAAACATAACCATCAAACTGTTCTGGTTCTCCAATTGTACGAATGCGTATATTCCAATTGCCTTTATTTACGTTTTGAAAATCGTATTTATCCGCCGGATAGTTATTTCTATCCATTCCGTATTTATTGAATGTTACTTCCCTGGCAATGTCATTTGCTTGATAAACTTGTTTGGTTACAGGGTCAACCAACTCTACCTGCCAGTTTTTTGATCCATTTGAAAAAACCAGTAACTCAAAACTGGAGTTATCAACCGGAAGTTGTGAATCCCAATACCAGTTTCCTGATTTGGTTTCAGTCAAACTAACAGGTATTAAAGCAGTTTTTGAAGTGATGGCTGTCTGTTCAGGTTGAACCGGACGCATCAAATCAAATTCTTCAGGTGGTCCTGCAAGTTGTTTGTTGTACAGGTTATTAGCGTTCGCTAATGATGCAATTGCCAGCGACAAAGCCGGTAATAATTTTAATTTCATTTATGCTCCTCTCTTTTGATTTTTTATGGAAGTTTGGGAGGTGACATAATTTGTTAGTATAATTGATGTGTTTTTGTCTCCCCCAAAACGCATGAAAAAATATCACACTATTGAATAAAATTCAAACGAATGTTTTAAATTGAGGTTGCTTTTTTAGTTTTTTTTACATTTGCTATTGATTTCTAATAGTCTTTCTATCTTTCCAATATCATCCCATTGACCTTCATATAGCTCGCCGGTAACTTCTGAATTCTGCATTTTTTGCTTAAGAATAGGAGTAATTGAAAATGTTCCGGCTTGCAAATTTTTTAATAATTCAGGTGTATAAATTCCAATGCCGCTGTATGTATATTTATTTGATGACGCAGATATGTGATTGAGTGATTCATCATCATTGATAGAAAAATCACCGCTAGAATTATGTGGAGGATTGTTGACAAGGATGAGATGAGCGAGAGAATTTAAGTCCTTATTTAATAGTTTTTCGAATGGAAAATCAGTCTTGATGTCGCCGTTTACGACCAAAAATGGTTCTTCATTTAATAATGGCAGAGCTTTAAGAATTCCACCTCCTGTTTCCAAGGGTTCTTCACCCTCGTAGGAATATCTAATTTTGACTCCGTAGTTTTCGCCACTACCCAGTTTTTGCATAATTTGTTGAGCCAACCAACTGACATTTATAACAATGTCGGTAATTCCGGCATGCTTGAGGTTTTCGATATGATGCTCAATAAGTGATTTGCCACAAACTTCAAGTAATGGCTTGGGTTTGACCAAAGTGAGAGGTCTCATTCTTTCACCTTTACCTGCAGCGAGAATTATTGCTCGCATATAGTTTCTATGCTTGGAGAAATATTGTTAATCAATTGCAAGAATTGTTCAAGCTCAGGATAAACATTACAAACTGACTTCACATAGCAAAGAGTCCGGTTAATGTCCTTAAGGTATTGGGGTTTGTTATCACGATAATTGAGGCGGCAAAAGATTCCGATTGCCTTAAGATGTCTTTGAATACCCATGAGGTCAAACCATCTTCTCCATTGATCTTCGGAAATATCTGTCTGATTCGATTCGTTATAAATATTGCGGAATTTATCAGCAGTCTCATAAACCCATTGAGGGTTCCATGAAATATAACAATCTCTAAGCAGGGAAACCAAATCATAAGTAACGGGACCAATCACAGCATCCTGAAAGTCGATAATGCCGGGGTTGTTCTCTTTGGTTTTCATTAAATTGCGACTATGATAATCTCGATGAACAAATGTCTGAGGTTGCTCCAGAGCATTTTTTGTCAATAATTCATAACATTCATTTAATGTATGG
>JAGRJP010000296.1 GCA_020442665.1 Lysobacterales bacterium | reverse complement strand
CCAAAATTCGTCTTCGCAACATTGGTCCAAGTTGTAGAAAATCGAATAGCTGATTGATTCTTTCAGTATTAATTTGCTTACGGCGAATGTCTATGTTCTCAAGTGGAATATCGGTTTTGATTTCAGTCAGTGATTTAGCCAGTTTTGCCTGATCGAGATTATCGGCGATTTTCTTTTGGCAGGATTTAGCTCCTCGAATACTTAAGAATGCGATTTCTTTATTTCTATCCATAACATCTTGCAAAGTTTCAAAATGATTGATTAAGTGAATTGCTGTTTTAATACCAATACCTGAGACCCCGGGAATGTTATCGACACTATCTCCACAAAGTGCCAGATAATCTGCAATTTGATTTGGATAAACACCAAATTTTTGTTTGATGAGATCTGGGTTCATGGGCTCGTCTTTTCCGTAATTCCACCAAGTATCATTTTCGCCAACTAATTGTGCTAAATCTTTATCGGCTGAAACGATGTGGTTACGAAAACCTTGTTTCTGGTGGTGATGTGCTAAAGTTCCAATCAGGTCATCGGCTTCGTAATATCCGTCACTATAAGTGCTGATGCCTAAAACATTGGCAACTTCCTGACACAATTTAAACTGACGCTTTAAATCTTCAGGAGCCGGTTCACGATTGGCTTTGTACGGAGGATAAATTTCATTGCGGTAAGAGGATTCCAGAGATTCATCAAAAGCACAGGCGATATGCTGTGCTTTTGTTTTGTGTATGAAATCTGTCAGAAATCGTGTGAAACCATAAACCGCATTGATATTTTCTCCATTGCTGGCAGTATAGTTGCCGTAATTGACGTAATAACTTTTAAAAACATAAATACTGGCATCAATAAGATAGGCTTGCTTTTCCGACATTACAGATTAACTGATAAATTATCCGACTAACATTCCTGCGAAATTGGCAGAAAGTAATGATGCCAATGTTCCACCGATTAATGCTTTTATACCAAACTCAGAAAGACGTCGGCGTTGATTCGGAGCCAAATGCCCGATTCCACCAACCTGAATACCGATAGAAGCAAAATTGGCAAAGCCACAAAGCATATACGTTGCAATCAGCACGGATTTTTCATAAGACAAATGCATGGCTGAAGCTACATTTTTAAACTCTGCCAAATTGATATAACCAACGAATTCACTGGCAATCAATTTAATTCCAAGCAACTGTCCAAGAATTGTAATGTCTTCTTTGGCAACGCCAATCAACCACATCAACGGTGCAAAAGTATATCCAAGAATAAACTCCATAGACAACTTGTCATAGTTGGTATGAGTAGCAATCCATTGACTGATAGAGTTTCCAAATGTGTAACCATCAACATTGAGTACCATGATGTAGCGATAGAGAACGACCGCAATTAAAACTCCAAAGAAATTCATGAAGAAGTTTCTCAATACCGGAATACTATCACGCTTGTAATAACTCATGCCTGCCGCGAAAGCAGCTGCGACAATCCAATGCAAGAATGATGTAAAATGTCCCAAGACTTGTAAAATATAGTTACCCATAGCAATAAATGCGAAGAAAACCAAAAGCATCGCACCGATATTGACTGCCAGTTTCAATCCATCGGTTGTTCCTGAAGCCATAGCATCCAAAAAGTTAGAACCGGCTTTTTCTTTTGAAACCTCAATATTGCTGTCAATTTTTTCAGTTTGTG
>JAGRJP010000295.1 GCA_020442665.1 Lysobacterales bacterium | reverse complement strand
TTTCTGGTTTGAAATGCCACGACTTTATTCCAGGTTAAACGCTTGAACTTAGCACGAAGTTCTTCAGGTGTGTGGCGATGTTTTAAGTAGTCATAATGAACCGGCAACTGTAATCCTTGAAGTGTTCCACCAACGTAATAGTCGTGAGTTCTGTGATTCAAATAAGAAACTGCCGGATGTTTTTCATCGGTTGTTCCGTAAACCGCTAGTGATTCTGCTTGCTTATCAACCTTCCAAATGTCTCCAACAGTCAAAATAGCTAAAACAACTCCTTCAACATCTCTTAATGCGAGTTGATCGCCTGATTTCAAACTTTCAGCCAATTCCGCTTTTACATCCAAAGTGATAGGCATTGACCAAAGAGTTCCATCCGCCAAACGCATATCAGCTAAGACTGAGTTATAGTCGGCCTGATTCATAAAACCAGTCAATGGAGAAAAACCTCCATTCATCAACAGTTCAATATCGCAGACTTGTCTTTCGGTTAAATCCCAGCTCGGCAAGTCAACAGTTTGTTGTTTGAGTTTAGCAACCTGATCTGCATCAGGAATCAAGTTAATTAATTTTCCGCCGTGTGGCGTATTAAGAGGCATTTAATGTTCTCCAGAACGTTATCAAAATTACAAGAGACGTATTTTATCAAAAAAATGGTTATATTGATTTGAAAATTGTTAGTTAATTGATCTTATACTTATTCAGTTTCTGTGCGATGGTTGTGTGTGAGACTCCCAACTGATTTGCCAACTTCCTAGTTGATGGATATTTCTGATACCAATGTTCCAGAAAGTGCCTTTCAAATTCAGAAACAGCTTGTGAAAGCGTTTTGTTCTCCAATGAGCTTTCAATATGAGCATGACCGTCAATTTCGATACTCTCAGAAGTAATCGTTTCCGTATCTGTCAGCATTGATGCTTTAAATAAGGTGTCTTTCAGTTGAGTGATATTTCCCGGCCAGAAATAGGTTTTAATTTTATTGAGTGCTTCAAAACTCATGCCGTTAATTTCTTTGCCACTTTGATTGCTGAATTGTGATAAAAAGTAATTGGCAATCGGTTCAATATCTTCTTTCCTTTCCCGAAGTGGCGGGACAGATAAACGTGTGATATCGAGAGAATAAAACAACTCCTTATCAAAGCGATTGTTTTCAACAAATTTCTGTAAAGACTCTGTGTTTGAAGCGATGATTTTAATATTTGGTTCTTTTTTGATTTTGCCGTTAACTCGATAAAAATATTTATTATTGATGAAGTCAGATAGTTTTTTTTGACAATTCTCCGGCATATCGGCAATAGAGCGGATAAAAACCGTTCCGCCATCCGAGATTTCCAGTAATCCGGCTTTACCGGAAACCGGATTTGCCAAGCCAAAAAGTTCAACTTCTAGTTGCTGAGGATTACTGACTGAACAATCAATTGTGGAAAACAGCATATTTTTTCTTTTACCGGAATGATGAATAGCTTGTGCGATGGTTTTTTTACCAACACCGGATTCGCCATAAATTATCAGTGGGGTGTCGATATTTCCCATGTGTGATGCCCGATTGATAACATCTAACATTTTTTCATCATAACTGATTAACTTGTCAAAGCCACTAATCTCCGCACCTTCAATTAAATGCGAGCGAGTGGTAATGCTTTCGGGTTTGTGGAAAACTAAAACAGCTCCAACGGTTTTTTGGCTGTTTTGAGTGATTGCCTGAACTTCAACCAACATTGAACCCGAAACAGTTTTTATATTGACAGGCATATTTCCTGATACGGCGGTATCAACAATTGACGCCCA
>JAGRJP010000294.1:1152-5276 GCA_020442665.1 Lysobacterales bacterium | reverse complement strand
AGGTCATGTCAAAACCCGTGACCAGTTGATGAACGACGCTAATGTTTATGTTGATACTTCCACGGTGACATCACACATCAAACGCATTCGTAAGAAATTTATAGCTGTTGATTCCGAATTTGATTGCATCGACACCGTGCATGGCATGGGTTATCGCTGGAAAAGTTAGGGACTCGGGTGAAATTAAAATATCAACTCTTGCTTCTTGCCTTATTGAGTTTGGTGTTCCCTTTTAGCGGTTGGATTGCTCTTAAAAGCGTTGACACACAATTTCGCCAGGCATTGGAACAAACCGCAAAGAATTCATTGCTATCGCTGAAAGCATCTGTTCAGCAAATTATTAAAAACAACCAGGATTATGAACTTCACGGCTTAGTTTCTGTTGATACCGAAAAAATTATCCTTGATGGTGATGATAGCGATTGGTTGGATCAAAAAGCCTACTCTTATGGAAAGACCGATACACTCGTGGCAAAACTTGCTGTCTCTGGTGGAAAATTATATTTGTACCTCGAAAGCAATGATAGGACATTTGATATTCATTCGCTTGATAATTCCAACAATGATGAATTGGTTGTAGCCATTGCCAATAACAGAGGATTGTACAAGTACAGTTTTTTCAGGCAGGCTGAAGGCTGGGTTCTTTCCGCATCGGGTTCAAATGAACGTCCCGATTATAAAGCCTATTGGCATGAAAAATCCGACGGATATGCTTTGGAAATGGAATTGACAGGAACTGATTATCATCACTTGGGTTTTGTGACAGTGAATCGTAATAAACAGCAAAAACATTTAGCAGGGACACTAGAGTCCTCAGGTGAAAACTTAAAACTAATTCCTTTAGTTTCTCTTAATCAGGAGCTGGCAGAGACGATTCATAATATTACTTCTGATAACAATATGTTTGTAATCAAAGATTCAGAAAACCGCGTCATTTATCAAAGCAATAAACTCCCCCAAAATCCTACGGTTTCGGCATGGCAATGGTTGATTACACCAATTTATCAATGGTTATTTGGAATAGTTGAAGATAATGGTAAGAACAATTGGTTTTATCGTCAGGAAGACGGTATGGCGGGAGTGAAATACAGCATCAGCGAGAATGGAATCACTTATGAATTACAGAGTATGCTTCCTCAGGGACAGCAGAATATGATTCAAACTTTGTTAAAAGCCGCTATTTTGATGATTCTGGTTGTGTTTGTGATAATGATTGCCTATTTGATTTATTCATTAGTTTTAGCATGGAGAATTAAACGGCTGAATCGGGCTTTACAAACAGTGCTTGATGATTCCGGCAGGTTGAATATTTTGATGCCTTCCAACAAATCCGGAGATGAAATCGGACAGTTGTCACGCGGAATTGAGACCATGCTTTCTGAAATGAGGGAGTACACTCAATACCTCAAAGAGTTGGGTTCAAGGCTTTCTCATGAAATGAAAACTCCATTGGCGATTGTACAATCCTCTTTGGATAATTTGGAGTTGGAATACAACGAGGATTTTCTTGCCAGAGCGAAATCAGGAACTCACCGTCTGAAATTCATCCTCAATCAATTAAGCGAACTGAGCAAATTGAAATACACATTGGAAAACACACCGAAAGAGCGTTTTAACATCAGTTCATTATGCAATCAGCTTGGAGAATCTTACAAAAGTTTTATACCACAACTGCAACTAAATATTTGCCGGGAAGATGTTTTTGTCGATGGTTCTGGTGATTTAATGGCACAAATGATTGATAAAATTATTGAAAATGCTGTTGATTTCACACCAAAAGAGGGTGCGATTGAATTGAATCTGAAGAGGGAAAATAAAACAGTTATCCTGAGTGTTATCAACTCCGGTTCGCAGCTTCCGGAGGGTCAAGTGAACATTTTTGATTCGTTAGTGAGCAACCGTGACAAGAAAAGTAAAAAATCACACCTGGGTTTGGGGTTGTATATTTCCCAACTGATAGCCAGGTATCATAACAGTAAAGTCATTGCTGAGAATTTGGCCGATGAGAACAAGGTTAAATTCAGCATTAGTTTGGAAATTGTGAATCAATCAGACTAGTTTTGGAGTCACTTTTCGATTCTGACAATTATTACTAACCGCCTATTTCAATCATTTCAATTCATTGTATAATACTGAGAAAGATATTTATTGGAGTTTTCTATGGGAATTTTTGACAAACTATTTGCCGAATTAATTGACATCATTGAATGGACTGACGATACCTCAAACACGTTAGTGTATCGTTTTCCTCGTTATGGCAATGAAATTAAAAACGGAGCAATGCTCACCGTGCGTGAGGGTCAGATTGCGGTTCTGGTCAACGAAGGTGAAGTTGCTGATGTGTATGAACCCGGTTTGTATAAACTGGAAACTGCCAATATGCCGATACTTTCCACATTACAAGGCTGGAAGTATGGTTTTGAAAGCCCTTTCAAAGCAGAAGTTTATTTCTTCAATACCACACAATTTACAGATATGAGATGGGGATTGCGCAATCCATTAATCATGCGTGATTCTGAGTTTGGCGTTGTCAGACTTCGTGCTTTCGGGACTTATGCTTTCAAAATTTCGGACGTAAAAACACTCTTGACTGAAATTGTGGGAACTGACGGACATTTTACCGTTGAAGAAATTTCCGACCAGTTGCGTAACCTAATGGTTTCAGGATTTGCCAATATTGTTGCTGAATCAAAAATCTCGATTCTGGATTTGGCGGGCAATTATGACAAACTCGGTGGTATTATGACCGAATATCTTGATCCTGAATTTAACAGTTTCGGATTGACACTGACAAAATTCCTGATTGAAAATATCTCTCTGCCTGAAGCAGTGGAGAAAGCCTTGGATGAGCGTTCTTCGATGGGTGCGGTTGGTGATTTGGATAAATTTACCAAGTTTCAGGCAGCTCAATCCATGCGTGATGCGGCACAAAACCCCGGAGGCGGAGCCGGAGCCGGGATTGGTATGGGTATGGGATTTGCCATGGCTCAATCATTTGGTGAAGCCTTATCCAATCAAAACAAACAAAAACAAAATCAGGATGTGCCGCCACCGGTTCCTGAAATTGAACATTTTTATATTGTTTCCGATGGACAAAGAGCCGGACCATTTAATCTGGCAGCGATTGCGGAATACATCAAAAAAGGCGACATTACCGCGGATACTTTGGTGTGGAAATCAGGCATGGCTGATTGGCAGGCTGCCTCTGAAGTTCGTTCGATTGCTTCAATGCTAAATTCTGAGCCGCCACCGATTCCAAAATCGTAAATTATGACTGAACAAAAGGTTGTTGAACATTTTCAGTTCGGCTGCAAGCAATGTGGTTATGAACTAGATCATGAAATTGGTCAAAATTCGCTGGTTTGCAAATCCTGCGGAGCGGTTGAACCGATTGAAGTAAAAACATTCAATGTTTTTCATTCAAAGCCTTATGAATCAACAGTTATGGAGCTTGTTGGTGATGAACCCACTGATGTTCATCACCACGTTCAGTGCGACACCTGTGGAGCGGGATTCGATTTGCCGGAGAATGTTCATGCCGATGAATGCCCTTTCTGTGGCAGCAACGTTATCGTTCCTGTTGGTTTGCAAAGACAATTGACGCCGGATGCGGTTTTACCGTTTGATATTAAAGAAGAGCAGGCAAACAAATCTTTTAAAGATTGGTTGCATGGATTGTGGTTTGCTCCCAATTCATTAAAACGCCTGGCGATAAAGAAACATCCGATTCAGGGGACATTTATTCCTTATTGGGGGTTCGATGCGGATACTTACAGCACCTACACCGGACAAAGAGGTGACAATTATCGCACTACGCAAACCGTGGTTGTTAATGGTAAAACGGAAACCAGAACGGTGACAAAAATTCGCTGGAGATTTGTGAGTGGTGCAGTGAGTAATGATTTCAGCAATGTGTTAGTCCCTGCCAGCGAAGTGATTTCCAACAAATTATCGGCTTCAATGAAAAAATGGAATCTGGAAAAATCCAAAGTTTATAACCCCAAATATCTCAGTGGCTATCGTTCCGAGCTTTATCAGGTGGGCTTACCCCGAGGATTTGGCAAGGCCAAACAAATCATGGAACAGGTGATTCGCAGTCTGATTCGCAGAGATATCGGCGGTGA
>JAGRJP010000294.1:0-1062 GCA_020442665.1 Lysobacterales bacterium | reverse complement strand
GCTTTTTTATACAATAGAAAAACCTATCAATTCATTATCAATGGACAAACCGGTCAGGTAAAAGGTGAAAGACCTTATAGCTGGATAAAAATTACCGCTTTTGTCGTAACATTGTTGACTGTTATTGGTGGGACTATTTATTATTTCAATCAGAAATAATTCCAACCGGTTCTATTCGTATGAGTCAGTCATTACAAATCATCTTGATGTTGAAGAAAACACTGAAAGCCAAAGGCATTAAATATGCTGATGTTGCCAATCATTTGTGTGTTTCAGAGTCGAGTGTAAAAAGACAATTCACACAAGGAGATATTTCTCTGAATCGATTGGAAAAAATTTGTGACTTTGCGGGGCTGGATATTGCTGATTTGCTCGAATTGGTACAAATGGAAGGAACAAAATTAGAGCAATTAACCATTCAGCAAGAGAAAAAAATAATTTCCAACCCCAAATTGATGTTGGTTACTGTTTTGGTTTTAAATAATCTGACATTTGAAGAAATTTATGCCATTTATAATTTTGAAGAAGCGGAATTGATAAAAATTCTGCTCGAACTTGAAAAGCTTCGGTTGATTGAATTACGCCCCGAAAATAAAATCAAACCTTTAATCAGTCGCACCTTTGAGTGGCAAAAAAACGGACCGATACAAAGCTATTTTGAGGTTCATATTCAGGATGATTTCTTTGATTGCAAATTCACTTCACCCGGAGAACTGCGAATTGTTATCAATGGCATGTTGTCGAGAAATTCTGTGGCTTCGATTCATAAAAAAATACAGCAACTCTCAAAGAATTTCAGTGATTTTGCCTATAAAGACCAAAATCTGCCATTGCAACAACGATTCGGCAGCACATTGGTAATGGCGATAAGACCGTGGGAGTTGCCGGAGTTTGCCAAATTCAGAAGAGAAAAAAACAACAAGGTGTTTCGTTAATGGCATCTTATGCAATCGGAGATGTTCAAGGGTGTTACGAGTCCTTGTTGAAACTCATCAAAAAAATCAATTTCGACCCTGAGAAAGATAAATTGTATTTTTGCGGTGATTTGGTCAATCGCGGGGG
>JAGRJP010000293.1 GCA_020442665.1 Lysobacterales bacterium | reverse complement strand
GTGGAGGTTGCCTGCCAGCTGTCGGCGGAGGGGTTATAGCGACCTCCGGTATTGGTTGTAGGAATTCCTCCCCAAATAATCATCTCGCTGCCGGTCCATGTTGCGGTATGATAATATCTTGCTGCGGGGGCACCGCTGATTGTAGTCGCCTGCCAACTATCGGTGGAGGGGTTATAACGACTTCCGGTATTGAGGATATTGCCATTACCTCCTCCCCAGATAATCATCTCGGTGCCGGTCCATATTGCGGTATGTGAATCCCTTGGGTCTGGTACATCATAGTTTTTTGGCAACCATTGATCCGATGTAACAGATTTTTCATCAAACTTTTGTTTATTTTCTGTAATGACAGGAAGTTTTAGAGTTTCCTTTATTGAAAACCAGATGAAATAATCATCAGGTTGTTGTGACAGCCAACCTTGCATGGATTGTTTTTGCCAGGACAAGGTTTTGACTTCTAAGCTGTCATCAGTTTGGGAAAGAACTTCCTGATAGACAAATCCAAAATCGGTTTCATGTAAACCGGCCGCCTGTTCGAGTTGAGCGGATTTCTGCGCGAATTCTTCTGTTTCCAGTTCGATAACAACATCCTCAACCAAAGATTTTTCGGTTTCATCAAAATCTTCACTCATTATTTTGAATGTAACTATTTGTGGTTTGACTGAAAGATTTTTTGCATTGAGTGTTTTTTTGAATATTTTAAGTTCTGTTTCTGCCAATTCTTTGGTCTGAGCATGAATTTCATTATGCCAGTTAAAACTATTGGCGGTTTTGTCCTGAATCAGATAGGGTAGCGATATACATTCTGCAATTGTTTGCGGGTTGTTATCAAACAGTTGAAATAATTCTTTGAGACCTTTGGGGTCTTTGGTGTTTTGAGCCATGCGATTGAGGTTGTGCTGTAACATCGCTTCTGTGATATCAATATTGAATTTGTCGGATAATATCCATTGCATTTTGAGTCGATTATGAACTCGTGTAGCGATGTTGTCCAAATCTGCAACTTCACTAAAAGCCGGTTTCGGTTTTTTGTTTTCTTTCGGCCAGATGTTTTTTGACCATTTATACTCCTGCATTTTGTATTCACAAACTGCCAGATTATCTATATATTGTTGTTCGGTTAAATCCGACCAATTTGGATTGATAGATATATTTTCAACTGAAGTTTGTGCAGAAATCGAAAAACTGAAGAAGATTATCAGTAGTAAATAATTAGTATTCTGTGGAATGCGATTCAATAAGGTCATAATTTATATCCTTTATAGATTATTGAATTATCTCTTTTATTAGAGAAGATAAACTACCTGATTATACTAAAGTTAATGCAATATCGTAGTATTTCGTTAAATATAGTTTATTTCTTTTAAGAATAACATCTTTTATGCAATTAACCCTCTCATTGCAAAAAATAACAATTTAAGCTATATTAAATTGGTTGATTTCAGCATGGCTGGAGGTTTTATGAAACGTTTTGTTGTTTTATTACTTTTTGTTGCGTGTTCTGCTTTTTCAGATATTTATACGGTGAATGTTCTTACCGATGGGGTGGATGCGAATCCGGGAGACGGGATATGTGAACAAACTGTTGGCATGGGGGATTGCACTTTGCGGGCTGCGATTACCGAGGCGAATATCAGGGTTGGATTTGATGAAATTCATTTGGGAGCCGGTACACATTTATTGACACTTCCGGGTGTGGAGAATGCCAATGTGAGTGGTGATTTTGATGTGATTGATGCGGGTTTGGCGATTAGTGGAGTTGGTATAGACGATACGATTATTGACGCTAATTATACCAATCGGATTTTTGAAGTCAGTAGTGGAGGTTTTTTTAGTCTGAGTTATTTGACGGTTACCAGAGGTTACGCGCATACAGCTACAGAATTTACCGGTGGCGGTGTCAATGCAGGCGGTAACGGAACAAATGTTGTCATTGACCATGTTTCTTTTATTGATAATATTGCTAATGCCGGTGGTGGGATAGATATTTCATTTGACGGGGAAATTTCGATATCGTATTCATTGTTTGATAGTAATAAAAATGAAGATCTTGGCTTTACCAATAGAGATGGACCTGCAATTTATTGTAACGCATGTGTGATAGTCAATATTAATTCATCAACTTTCACTGAGAATAATCAAGGTCCAAAGGCAATTGTTCTACATGGTGGCGAAATTAAAGTCATTAATTCCACCTTTAGTAATAATGAAGGTGGTGGAATTTACACTCAGAATGCCAATGGACTGATTAAATTTACTACATTTTATAATGATAGTTTTACCGGTCAAAACCTATCTCACTACAGTTTTGATCACAGTCATGTTATGAGCGTTGAAAATTCTATTTTGTATATTGATTCGATGTTGAATATGAATTGTCAGAATGGTGCAGATATGCCTGTTTCTTTAGGAGGAAATATAGTCAGTGATTCCAGTTGTAGTTTCACACAAGCAGGTGATTTGCAAAATACCGATGCTTTGCTTTTGCCATTAAAGGACAATGGTGGAATAACAATGACACATATGCCTGGAAACATGAGTCCGGCAGTGGATACAATTAGTGTTATCAATTGTACCGATTTGTTAGGTTCAACATTACTTTATGATCAAAGAGGAACTTCTCGCCCAATTAATAGTAGTTGTGATGCCGGTTCTGTTGAAAGCGATTTAATATTTATTGACGGATTTGAATTATAGGATATTTTTTATCACTCTTCGGGGAGTTTGATATTGAATAACTTGAAGATTAACTTCAATGTAAAATATAAAACGACTAAGGCAAGTAAAACAATGGACCTTTTGAATGGAATTGATTCTGAAGATATTCCATACCAGTAATAAGATCCTCCGAGTATCAATGCAGAAACTAAAAAGACCAGAATGGCGAAAGTTAAATAATAAAAAAAATACTTAGGGTTATCTTGTTTCATATCACTATCGGTTTAATTGTTGTTTGTTATTTTAAAAAGAATATTCTAAAAATTGTAGTGCAATTGGTAATGATTTAACGCTTGTGATTATTTTCAAGTGGTTGAAATTAATTAAATAGAACCCTGAATAAACTCTAACACCGATTGCAGAAATTCGGAGTCAGAATCCTTTGAGTTTATTTGTCCGGAGATGTCGCGGGTTTCGATTTCTTTGTTGGCGATGGGTTGATTGGTTGTTAAATCACGCAGTGTGAGGATAACGGAGATTCGGTCTTTGCCCCAAGTCATCTTGGATATGACTTTGAATTTACTGCTTTTTTTGTAATCGGATATCAACAATGACAGTCGATAAGGTTGTGAATAATTAACACATTCGTTTTGTATTTTGGCAAAATGCGAGTTGATTGACTTGTTTTTACCAAGTTGTTTGACTAAATACAGGCGAATGTCTTCAAGCAGTGTATCAGGTGCATCATTATCTCTTTTGCGTAATCTCTCTGAGTCTTGTTCTAAAACCGTGAGTTGAGCAATTTCGAGACATTTTCCTGTAATGATTGAATTTTTATCATCTGTTTTTGTATTCAAATTATTATTTTGGCTATTTGTTTGCTCATCAATTTGGGTCTTTGAAGCAGTTTTATCTTTCTCTCCAATATTATTTTCAGCAATAAATTCGGTTAATGGATCGACTTGCTTTTCAGAAGAGCTGTTGCGGGTGTAGTTGTATGCCAATGCTGAAATAGTTATTATCGCAACGGCGAGTATGGCCAATGAAATTTTCTTTTTTCGTTTGCCAATTTGTGTGGGTTGGCTGATTTGCGTGAGTTGATAGCTGATTTTAGAAGTTTTTTCAGCAATCGGATTAATCATAGATCGATGCAATATTGACTCAAGATCACAGTTTTTTTCAACTTCACCGAGTTCGTCGAGTATTTCCTGACAGCTTTGATAACGATTCTCGGGATTTTTATCGATCATTTTCAGCAAAATAGTTGCTGTTTTGTCATCCACGTTTGGGTTGACTTCTTGAATGTTTGCGATATCAGATTCGACGATATCTTTGAGCAAACGGTAGGGAGTTGTGGTGTCAAAAGGAACATCACCGGCAAGCATTTGATAGAGAACAATACCTAAAGAGTATATATCCGAGCGTTTATCAACGATTTGTCCGGTGCAAATTTCCGGTGAAAGATATCCGGGTGTACCTATCACTTCACCGGTTTGTGTAAGACTTGA
>JAGRJP010000292.1 GCA_020442665.1 Lysobacterales bacterium | reverse complement strand
GACACAGGGATTTTCAGTCCCTTGCTCTACCGACTGAGCTAACTGGGCATTCGGTGAGGTCAGATGCTGACCCAAATTGAGCGAGCATTATATTTAGCTTGAAACACAGTGTCAAACTTTATTTCCAAATAATTTCTATTCCGGTTGATAACCTTCAATCTTGTCTGCACCACCTTGAAAAAAGAATTTCTCCATTTGCTGTTCAATTTTCTTTCTGTCGCTTGGATTGATTGGAGAGAGTCTGTTTTCGTTGATAAACATGATTTGATACTGAAGCCATTCCTGCCAGAATTTTAATGAAACTTGGTTGTGGATTTTCTGTCCGAGTTCACCCGGATAAGGGACGTAATCGAGTCCTTGTTGATTTTCTCCGTATTTGATACAGTTTATGGTTCTCATGAATTGATTCTGGATTAATTGCAGGTATTTTATGGTTTATCAGTGGTAAATCAAAGATAATATCGGGCTTATTTGTAGTTACAGGCAATTATGTTAGAGAGCGTTAAAGACCATCTTTGGAGTTCGGGCGATTTGGACGAAAACAGAATTAACACTGCATTGTCAAATTGTTTGGCAACCGGTGGAGATTTTGCTGATTTGTATTTTCAATCTTCCAGAATTGAAAGCTGGGTTTTAGAAGATCAAAAAGTCAAAACCGGAACTCACAGTATTGATCGGGGTGTCGGTGTCAGAGTGAATCATCAAGAAAAAACCGGCTTCGCCTATACAGATATTTTAACTAATGACGGTTTGTCAGATGCTGTCGAAACGGCTCGTTCAATTGCTGCTGCGTCACAATCGCATCGTGCACAAAAAGTTCAAGCAAAAGGTTATGCCAATTATTACACACAGAATGATGTTTTAAGTGCTGTGGATAATCGCGAGATTATTGCTCTGTTGAATCAGATGGATACTCTGGCTCGTAAAGCGGACCCTCGTATTGCAAAGGTGATTTGTTCTTTGGCTGCTTCGCAAGATTATGTTTTGGTTGCTGCGACAGATGGTACTTTTGCGGCGGATATTCGTCCGTTGGTCAAGTTGAGCGTTCAGGTGATTGCCAATGATGGCAAAGGTCGAATGGAAGTTGGTTTTTCCGGTGGTGGCGGAAGATTGACTTTGCAAGAGTTACTCAAACAAAGCGTCAATGAGCAATTTGTTAATCAAGCGGTTCAATCAGCTTTAACCAATCTGGATGCGGTTGCTGCTCCTGCCGGAGTGATGCCGGTTGTTCTAGGTCCGGGTTGGCCGGGAGTGCTTTTACATGAAGCTATCGGGCATGGACTGGAAGGTGATTTCAACCGCAAAGGCACTTCTGCATTTTCAGGGAAAATCGGCAAGAAAGTCGCTAGTGAGCAATGCACGATTGTTGATTCTGGCAATCTTGCGAATCGCAGAGGGTCTATCAACATTGATGATGAAGGAACGCCATCGCAAGAAACCGTTCTGATTGAGAATGGCATTCTCAAAGGCTATATGCAGGATAAACTCAATGCTCGTTTGATGGGGACAAAATCGACCGGAAATGGTCGTCGTGAGTCATTTGCTCATTTACCGATTCCGAGAATGACCAATACATACATGAAGAACGGTAAATACGAACACGATGAAATCATTTCTTCGGTTAAAAAAGGAATTTATGCAGAAAATTTCAGAGGCGGACAAGTTGATATTACCAACGGTAAATTTGTGTTTTCAGCCAGTGATGCTTTTTTAATTGAAAATGGCAAAATCACCAAACCGGTTAAAGGTGTAACTTTAATTGGTGACGGCCCAACTGTTTTAACCAAAGTTTCAATGGTGGGAAACAATCTGGAATTCGATCAAGGCATGGGTGTTTGTGGTAAAGACGGACAATCATTGGCAGTCGGAATCGGTCAACCAACGCTAAAAGTGGATGAATTAACTGTTGGTGGCACTGAGTTCTAATTTTTTATAACTTTGCTTGATTCATTTGCAATTCAGTTTTATTGTGCTATATTAGCGCTTTCTAATTTAACAAGAGATATTGATATGAAAAAAGCATTAATTTTAGGCTTGGCTCTGACTGGAACATTAGCTGTTTCAAACTCTTTCGCTGGCGATGCAGAAGCCGGAAAAGCAAAATCTGTCGTTTGTGCAGCATGTCATGGTGCGACAGGTCATTCGGTAAACCCTTTGTGGCCTAATCTTGCAGGACAACAAGAAATGTATCTTGCAAAACAAATCAAGGCTTTCCGTGATGGCGAAAGAAAAGATCCGTCAATGTCACCTATGGCAGCAGGTTTAACTGATGCTGATATCGACAATTTAGCGGCTTATTTTGCAAGCCAAAAATAATTCGTAAGAATTGATATTTCAAAAAGCTCCGCTATCGGAGCTTTTTTTATGCGTTTTTACTATGGAAAGATAGAACTTCATCAATTTGCTTTCTATCCAACAGCAACATTAACAAACGATCAACACCTAAGGCTACTCCTGAGCAATCCGGCATTCCGTGTTGCATTGCTGTTAACAGGTTTTTATCCATTCTAACTTCGTTCCATCCAGCATTTTTACGTTTTGCATTATCCAGATTGAATCGTTTTTCCTGTTCAACGGCATCGGTTAATTCCTGATAACCATTTGCCAACTCGTAACCATTGAAATAAGTCTCAAAGCGTAGAGAGGTGTTATTGTCTTCAGGGTTTATCATCGACAAAGCTGCCTGGGATGCAGGAAACTGCGTGACATTGATAATCTTTTCTCTGGGAAACCGAGGTTGAATTTGCATTGAAAATAGAAAATCCAGAGCTTCATCCCGATTCAATTCACTGCCATCATAATTATGCTGCCGACAAATTTGATTGAGTTGTGTGGTAGAGATTTCAGATAAGTTAATCTCTAAATAATCTTCAAAACATTGATTAAATGTCAAATTTTGAATTTGAGGTTCTGACAAACCAAAATCTTGCATCAAAGAAATCAGCAATTCGTTCACTTCATCCATCAATTGCAAATAGTTAAATCCAATCCGATACCATTCCAACATTGTGAATTCAACATTGTGCGTTTTGCTGGTTTCGCCTTTACGAAAAACTTTCCCCAACTCGAAAATATCTCCCGAGCCGGAGCAAAGCAAGCGTTTTAATGGAAATTCAGGAGAAGTGCGCAGATAGCTTTTAGGAAAATCCCGATTGATAGATTCAGAGGTGAAACTCTCAATATTAACATCAGTGTTGCCCGCTGATGAAAGAATAGGCGTTTCGACTTCCAAGACATTTCTCTCATGGAAAAATTCACGAATTTGACGCATTAAAAATGCTCGTTGCTTTAGCACTGGCAACGAGCATTTTGATTCCCAATTTCGAGGCATTATTTTAAAAGTGATAGTGATTATTCTTTAACGCGAGAAACGTATTCGCCACTACGAGTATCAACTTTAATGATTTCGCCTTCCTGAACAAACAAAGGAATATTGACTACTGCACCGTATTCCAGTTTTGCAGGTTTTCCACCGCCGCCGGAAGTATCACCACGCAAACCGGGATCGGTTTCAACAATTTTCATTTCAACAAAATTTGGCGGAACAACAACATAAGGAGAGTTATTCCAAAGTGTGATTGTGCAAAGTGATTCTTCAACCAACCATTTATCGTTATCGCCAACGGCATTTTTATCCGCTTCAATTTGCTCAAAAGTTTCAGGGTGCATGAAATAAAAATACTCGCCGTCTGTGTACAAATACTGATAATCAGTTTCCATAACTTCGGCTGATTCCACTTTATCTGTTGACTTAATGGTTTTCTCAACGACTCTTCCCGTACGCAGGTGTTTAGCTTTAATACGAGTGAATGCTTGTCCTTTACCGGGCTTCACCATATCAACTTCAGTGATGTTCCAGGGCTCATCATTGATAAGAATTTTTAACCCTGTTTTGAAATCATTAATACCTAAAACTGCCATATTTGCTCCGAATATAAAATTTGCGGCGAATAATACCATACAGACGACCTTGAGATAAAGATTATCAATGCAGTTATGACCCTAAATCCTGTATACTAGCACTTTTTTGATTCTTTCGTGAATGAACAATAGCAATTGGCGCCATCAATGCAGAAATCAACTTGATAGTAACGAACTATTTAAGTTGGAAAACTATGCCGAGGAGAGTGAGAAATTGTTTAGTTTGCAAGTTCCCCATAGTTATTTACAAAGTATTAACTTTGCCGATAAAAATGATCCTTTGCTCTTACAAATCTTACCGCATAAACTGGAGTCACAAAAGGATGAAAACTACAAAAATGACCCTGTCGGAGACTTAAAATCACGCAAAACTAAAGGAGTGATTCATAAATATCACGGACGTGTTTTGTTGATTGCAACCGGTGCTTGTGCGATTAATTGCCGCTATTGTTTTAGAAGAAATTTTCCTTACACTGAAAATAATGCCAGCGCAAAAAACTGGAAGCACGCTATCGAATACATTTCTGCTGAAACCAGTCTCCATGAGGTGATTCTCAGTGGTGGCGATCCGTTGATGCTTTCTACATCCGTATTGCAGAAATTCACCGAACAATTAGTCAATCTTAAACACATTAAAACCTTACGAATTCATACTCGCATGCCGGTAGTTTCACCGGAAAGAATCACAACCAACTTTCTCAATTGGTTGAATGAAATTGAATTAAATAAAGTGATTGTTATTCATTCAAACCACCCCAACGAACTGACTGAAAGCCACAGAGAAGTTTTCTCAAGAATTAAAAACACAAATACTCACCTACTCAATCAAAGTGTTCTACTCAAAAAAATCAATGACAATGCCGAAACACTTTGCGAACTTTCGCATAAATTGTTTGATTTAGGCGTTCTACCGTATTATTTGCATCAACTGGACAAGGTCTCCGGTGCAAGCCATTTTCAAGTATCAGATAATCACGCTAAATTGATTTATAAAGAAATGATGAGTCAATTACCCGGCTATTTAGTCCCCAAATTAGTTCAGGAAATCGCCGGCAAATCGAATAAAACTCCAATAATTTAATGCACATAACCTCAAAATTCTGATAAAATTCCTACTTTAAATATTTCTGAGATAACAGTTGGCACAAGATAAAACCATTCGATTATTGATTGTCCATAAATTGGAAGAAGAAGCCGAACGAATTTTATCTATTCTCAGAAACGCCCAAATTCCGGTTCGCCCTAGCCGTTGCATTGATGAAGACTCGTTACTTGAGTTGCTTTCCACCAAAAAAATCGACATTATCCTAATTCAGTCCATGCAAACCGAACTGCCAATGGATACCGTTCATGCTTGTGTCAAAAAAGTCGGAAAGGATATCCCTTTAATCGCTTTATTGGATAATCTCAACAACGATACAATTTCCGAAGCCTATGAAGCCGGAATGAAATATTTCTGCACTGACAGTATTCCTGAGCAACTCTGTAAAGAAGTGACTAATGTATTTAACAGCCTGAATAAAAGACGGCAACTGAGACGAGTTGAGGCCGAGCTGAATGATGCAGAGAGACGTTGCGCATCGCTTTTAGACAGTTCAAAAGATGCAATCGCTTATATTCATGATGGAATGCATGTTTATGCCAATAATGCTTATCTGGAATTTTTCAAATACGAAGATGCAGAGGAACTCGAAGTCACACCATTTTTAAATTTGGTTGGCAAAGACGAAGTTGCCAATGCTAAGAAACTATTAAAAGATATTGCTGCGGATAAAATTCCTGACG
>JAGRJP010000291.1 GCA_020442665.1 Lysobacterales bacterium | reverse complement strand
TAGGTGAAGTCCATTGAGAAAATTCAACCAAATGCGTAATTTCAACTTTCCAGGCACTTTCTTCTAAAGTTTCTCTGATAGCCGCTTCAACTAAGGTTTCACCTTTATCAAGATGTCCAGCCGGTTGGTTTAATAGTTTTTGCCCATGTAAACTTTCCTCTACCATGAGGAACTTGTTGTCTTTTTCGACAATAGTAGCGACGGTTACATGAGGAATCCATATATCTTTCATTCAGCTAAATGCCTTGTTGATTATAGGCGGTGAATTATAACAGTTTAATATTGATTTACAAAAAAAGGGCTTTCGATTGAAAGCCCTTGATACAAAAAAAGATGATGAATCTTATCTTTTTGCATAATAACTCATGGTTGAGTTTCTACTGCTGTCAGCAGTTTGGGCCGGATCACGCATATCACTGGAATGACACCAACCGGTTTTGTGACCTTTGTTATTACCACCACTTAGTTGACCACGAGATTTTTCGATCACACCGTCTTCAGGGTCGCTAAGGAATACATCTGTACCCATACTGCAATAATCATATCTCCACCATTTGGTCTCAAATGAAGTGGTATAATAGTGTATCTCATTTCTTGCCCAAGTTGGAATTCCACTGAGCCATGAAGATGCACCAGAAGTTGTTAAGTTAGAGTTTGTTCCGCAACCGACTCCAAACACATCACCAATTGCTGCCAGATTGCCTGCCAAAGGAGTACCTTGATATGGAGTTCCAACCGATTGAATCATACGGCTTCCTGTTGAATAATCCAAACCACTCCAGTAATAGGTGTATAAATGCAAACTGGCTGCACCACCTTGAGAGTGAGCCACTATACCAAATGAACTGAATTGTGCACCAAAATCTCTGATTCTTTGAGCAAATGCATCATGAGAACGGTTTTGGTTTAAATCATAAAATACAGCTGAGTTTGAAAACTGAGATTGTCTCGGTCCCCACACATCGCTCGAACAATAGCCATGAACCAATAACAATTTGCCACCGGCTTTGGTATTGCTTTTCATAACAGGACGTTGTCCCATCAGCATTTCTTCAGTGATTTGTCCGTTGAATGATTTTGTTGCAGATTTTGGCAATGTAGCCACCTTCATTTCCATGGAGTCAGAACTGACTAATGGAATGAAATGATTGGCATCTTCAATTCTCAGATTTCTTAACTCAAAAGAACCTTGAGCTTTTGCCATAGCCAACCAACGCCCATCTAATTCCACGTTCAATTGGTCTTTTACAACAGTTGTGATTGTACTCACCCAAGAAACAGGTGTCATAACCCCTTTATCGTTGTTACCCCACACTTCAGCGATAATTCTGTAACGATTATCCAATGATTTAGAGTTGTTTTGTACATTCAAACTGATGTTTAAGCGATTGTCATTGATAGTGAATGCAGAAGCTTTGGTTGCGTTTAATGCAATTGATTGTTCAATAACAGGAACATAATGTTCGGTTGTACGGAAAAATGGTGAGCCATCAGGGTTCGTTCCCATTGCTTTGATTTGAACATTA
>JAGRJP010000290.1 GCA_020442665.1 Lysobacterales bacterium | reverse complement strand
TCGATTCCTCTATCCAGAGCAGCTTCTTTAAGTCGACGGGTGCTATAAGCTTTTGGAGCACGAGAGAGTATAGCTAGTTTCAATTTATTCTCAATTATTTAGTGATTAATAATTATTCAAATTTTACTTCAAACCAACCTAACTACAACTAACATTACATCAAAAGAAAGGGTTTTATTTAATAATTTAGTAGCTTAAACGAGACGTTGTACGAAGCTTCCTCCAGAGCCTGGCATAATTGTTAATTAATAATTATCTAAATACTTGCTAAGTCCAAATCTAATGCTTTATTAAGCTGAACGAAAAAACATTAGATACACTAATCGACCATTCTCTTTATTATTGCCAAAACTCTCACCGGCAGTATGCCAAAACCAAGGGCGTAAAAGTACTAAACGATTGAAACGCATCGGTACCCTCATGGTCATTTCCCACTTTGAATCATCATTGGAGTCTTTTTCCAATAATTCAGCAACCCATTGTTTAGCTGAGTTCACTCCAAACTTTTCAAAGCACTCCTGATCGCTAAATGGAGCTCGCTCGGTATTCGTGGCTTTGTGGCGAAAAAACTCAGTACCTCCCCGACAATCATCCGGTTCACTTAAATATAAAATCCCGGACCAGTGTGAACCATCAACGTGGACTTTAGCGGTCCCAATATCGGACTCCAATGCAATTCGACATTTCCCATGTGCTTGATTATGTTCCATTGATACTAATGGCTCACCAACCAACCGGGACACCTCATTTTGCAGGCCCTCAAGATTGATTCGTTCAACTGAGTTTCTTCCCGGATATGGTCCCTCGGCATTCGGATAGGTTAACCCAAGAGCCGCTTTTCTAAATGTGTAAGGATCATCCAAAAAATCATCGACCACAACTAATGATGTTGGCATAACAATTAACCTCTTTTCTCTCTTTTATATAAGTATTGTTATCCTACTTTCAAAGGATACGATAGCTCAAGGTCAGAAACAAAAAAAAGCTAAATAAAATAAAACATTTCTTTCTAAAATAAATTTCTGACATGGTTTGTCTAAATTTGAGATGCCTTGATTATCTTGTTTTTTCACATGTCTTGGTGAAAGTTTCTTCGAAGCTCTTTTCTGATAACCAGCTTCAATCCCGACCAAATATCATCAACAGCACAGACTTTCACGTCAACAAGCCCCATCGGCAAACAAATTTCTCTGATTGTATCTTCGGTAATATCTGTTGCCACTTTAGAACTTTTCTTCGGCCATGAAACCCAAATCATGCCATCAGGATTGATTTTGTGTATTAACAAACTTAGATTTTGCGCCAATTCTTTAGCTTTAGTCGTGAAAACATGAGCCAAATCAATATTGTTTGTTACTCGGGTTAATAATACAATTTGCTCAAACATTGGTGCTATAAGTTGATGATAATCATCCGGCGAATTCTTAACATAAAGCCGCTGCTTTGGCTTTATTCCCAATTTCTCGAAAAGAGGCTTTCCTGAATATCCTGCCATGTTACAAAAACCAGATTGAAACTAAATATTAGAGTCTAAAACAACCCGAATCAACGGTCAATAAAATTACTTATTAACAGTAAACACAGTTTCAGAAAAATGCGCGTATTTTTGAAAATTGTCATCTAAAAATTTAATTAAAGCAACTTATTCTTTTCTCAAATTTTATGACTGTAATACCTTTTCAGTTGGACCTGTCTTTAAGAACTTACAATTAATGTATTAACTACTCCTTATTGAAAACGCTAGCAATTGTTGATAAGTTTACATTTATACAATTGAGATATAGATATTGATTTCAGTTTGGCTTTTATAATGCTCAAAATCTGTTTTATAAGCTCTTTTATATTCAGATTTATTACTTTCAAAATATCCCCATATTCTTCCCCAAGTGTCTATAACTGCCTGAGTTCTCGCTTCATCATTTGGTGAAGTTGCTTTTCCCTCAAAAACCAAATATCTGCCTTTTTCAATAGTAACTTGCTCAAGTGACTCACTAAAACTCTCTGTACCCGCTAAAACACTAAACTCATCATCGGCATCAGATTCATAATCATAATAAACCCCATAAACTCTTTCTCCGGCTTGATAATTGACCGAGGCTTCGTTATCAAATTTTTGCCAAGTTTGTCCAATTTTAGCTGTTTTGGGATTCATTTCATTGGCATTGGTTGTTCTTACCGAAAATCCAAATATGTTTTTTTTATCAAGTTCAACTGGTTTCATAACTTCTCTATACTATTTAATTATAACAAGTGCTACCAGAGCAGCATTTAACACAATTTCTTCAATTATGTATTCTTTTATTTAAGTTCCGATCCACACTTCGTACAAAACCTGGGCTTAGCAAAAAAAATTTGGTTAATTATTGTCTTGCCACATGAATCACAAAACTTTTAGGAGTCAACTTTAAATCCTTTTTTTAGATTGGAAAAAATTCCTGTTTTTTTATATCTCGCAAATGGATCATTATATAACTCATGATTTTCATCAAAGAACTCCCTAGGCATTATTGACTTGTAACCAGCTTTATTTAGGATATTATCCTCCTCGATTGTAATAGTTGCCCGAATACTCAAAGGTGAAAGCCAATCCAATATTTCACCGGGACTAGAAAACTTTTTATCAATTAATATTTCATACAATGCTTGGCAAGGGACTATATGCTCGTGCTTAAAGTTTTTACTGCAATAACTATGGTATAAGGATTTATTATTAATATTTTTCGTCTTTTCTTTGACTTGAAAAGATCTAAATTGAGCAGAACAATGATAACTAGATGTTTCAGAAAACTTTCTTATTATAAACTTTAATAAGTCCTTTGAATCAGGACATCTCAGAAGGTTTGCTTCTTGGAGCTTGAAAATAACTTGAGAGTAGTAATTTTGCACTATTAGTAATATTTACCACTCCTGAATCCCCTCGAAGAGGGGACACAAGAGTTATATTAGATTCACTAGGATGCTTCCATATTAGAGTTATATTCTCCAAGTGCGGCATAGCCATTCATACGAGCACGGTGAGCTAATTCTTGTTGTGCTGCAGAGGTGTTTTTTGCCGGATTCGAACCCCAAACTTTAAGAGCTGATGCTTGCAAAGCTCTTCCGTATGAGAAGCTCAAAGGCCATGGCAATGGACCGAGTTTGTTCATTTCATTCAAGTGAACTGTGGCTTCTTCTTCACTTTGACCGCCTGAGAGAAAAACCACGCCTGCCAAACTTGCAGGAACAGAATTCATTAAACAACTAACCGTTGCTTCAGCAATTTCCTCTGCATCTGCTTGTTCAGGACATTTATCTCCCGGTACAACCATTGATGATTTGAGGATTGTTCCTTCTAGCAAAACATCATGTTCATATAAATGATGGAAAAGTGTTTTCAAAACCAATTCCGTGACATCATAAGCCGTATCAATATCATGATTGCCATTCATAAGAACTTCCGGCTCAACCATTGGCACGATTCCGGCTTCCTGACAAAGTGCTGCATATCTTGCCAAAGCATGACAATTGGCATCAATGTTGGCTTGACTTGGTGTTCCATCTGAGATTGTGATAACCGCACGCCACTTGGCAA
>JAGRJP010000289.1 GCA_020442665.1 Lysobacterales bacterium | reverse complement strand
TGCCTTTTCCATTTGATATTCAAGAATGTAAAAAATCATTTGTAACTCGAAATGTGAATCTGGACGACATTAAAACTCTGCTGACTGAAAATATTAAACCTCAAGCTGGTGACTTAGTGATTGCTGAAGTGACAAGGCTCAGGCAACATTGTCGGATTGAGTTTCCAAATGGACGCAGAAGCAGAATGTTTGTTAAAGATAAAATTTTAGTGAGTTATGGTAACCGATATGCTCCTGATCAGTTTGAGGCAATAGTACCTGATGATTTGTCTCCTTGTCATTTAGTTGCAGGAGGTGGAATTGCTGCCAAAATGCGGTACAAAAGCCAAAGTGTGAAAGCCGCTACAGAAATTAAACCTTTAGGACTAGTCGGTGATAAAGATGGAAAAGTGATCAATCTTTCCAGATACAATCAACTTAAGAAATCTCAACATAGTGATGTGGGAATTCCTGTTATCGTTGTTGCGGGTTCATCAATGAACGCCGGAAAAACAACCACAGTAGCTAGTCTTGTCAAGGGTTTGAGTGCAGATGGTTATAAAGTCGCAGCTGCAAAAATTACAGGAACAGGTTCCGGTTGTGATTTATGGCATTTTCTTGACGCCGGTGCGAATGTTGCCGTTGATTTTACTGATGCCGGTTATGCGACTACCTATAAAGTTCAATCAGATGATATTTGCAAAATATTTGAACAAACACTCCATCATCTTCAATCCAACAATCCGGACATGATTGTGATTGAAGTTGCTGACGGAATTTTGCAAGAAGAAACTGCCGATTTTTTGAAATCTGAAACTGCAAAATCCATGACAACAGCAATGGTGTTCACAGCTGGTGACAGCTGCTCCGCTATATATGGTCTAAAATGGCTAGAAGAATTGGAATATAACGTCATAGGAATCTCAGGAGTCGTATCAGGTAATCCGCTAGGTTCTCAAGAAGTTTCTAAATTAACTGATGTTCCTGTTATCACAAAGAAAGAAATGATTTCAGCGGGATTCGGGCACAGGATTTATGAATCTATTTTAAACAGAGAACTGAAACAACTAACAGCTGAGTAATACTGATATGAATACTCCATGCACCCCATTTTCACCACCGGCTCATTTTTGGAAGCAATCCGGCTGGTCATTGTTCCAACTAGTGATGAATGGTCTGATTAAATCGGCTTTAGTGATAGCAAGCTACTTTCTGATTAAGTCGGCTTCAGCCGGAATCAGAAGTGATAGTTTGGTTTATTCTGAGTCAGTATGGATATTGTCTTTAGTTGCATTCTCCTTCATTATTCTTCGTGTTCATGAGAGATATACTTCTGAAAAGATGTCACAAAAGTATATCAATCGTGTTCGCTCAGTTTTGTTAAAAAGATTAATGAGAGCTTCAGTCAGATCGGTTCAGACGATGTCGGTTGGGGCGATGTCATCTCGACTTGGTGGTGATTTATCGGCGGTGAAAAAATGGTTGTCACTTGGAATTGCAAGATTGATTTCTCATGGGTTGCTTTTAAGTATTTTTTCGCTATTGATGATTAATATTAACTTGTACTTGGGTTTAGTCATGCTGTTCTCCATGGGTTTACTGGTTACAGTATCAATGATTATTGGCAAGCAGTTAAAAACTTCAATAAAAAGTGTTCGGAAAAATCGCATCAAAATACATAGTATGTTGGTCGAGCGGTTATCCTCCATAATAACAATCCGGGCATTGGGGCAAGAGTTGTCAGAAATCAA
>JAGRJP010000288.1 GCA_020442665.1 Lysobacterales bacterium | reverse complement strand
GCCAATAGGCTTTATAATCGGGACGCTCATTTGAACCTGATGCGGAAAGAACCCAGCCTTCAGCCTGCCTGAAAAAACTGTACTTGTACAAACCTCGATTATTGGCAACGGCAATTATGAGTTCATCGTTATTTGAGTTATCAAGAGAGTGAATATCAACTGTTTTATCATTGCTTTCGAGATACAAATATAATTTTCCATCAGAGACAGTTAGCATTGCCAAAAGTGTATCTACCTTTCCATAAGTATAGGCTTTAGTTTCCAACCAATCGCTGTCATCACCATCAAGAATTATTTTTTCGGCATCGACCGGAACCAAGCCGTGCAATTCGTAATCCTGATTATTTTTAATAATTTGTTGAACAGAAGCTTTCAGTGAAAGCAATGAGTTTTTTGCAGTTTGCTCCAATGCCTGGCGAAATTGTGTGTCAACGCTTTTAAGAGCAATCCAACCGCTAAAAGGAAACACCAAACTCAATAAGGCAAGAANNAGCAAGAGTTGATATTTTAATTTCAATCGAGCCCCTAATTTTTCCAGCGATAACCCATGCCATGCACGGTGTCGATGCAATCAAATTCGGAATCAACAACTATAAATTTCTTACGAATTCGTTTGATGTGTGATGTCACCGTCGAAGTATCAACATAAACATTGGCGTCGTTCATCAGCTGGTCACGGGTTTTGACATGACCTTTATGTCTGGCTAACGAAACAACCATCCAGAATTCGGTCACCGTTAAATCAATAGGTTCATTTTTCCAGAAAATCTGTAAATTATCCGTCAGAATTCGTAATTCGCCTTGTACAATCACATCATTTTCTTCTTTATTTTGCACCAAATCCTGACGTCGAAATAACGCAGCAATTCTGGCAAGCAAATGTGGCAGGGAAATATCTTTGGAAAGGTAATCATCAGCGCCTAAACGCAAACCTGAAACCATGTCAATTTCATCATCTCTGGCAGTCAAAAACATCAAGGGAATACTTTCAGATTGTGAACGAATAAAACGACAAAGCTCAAAACCGCCATCCGGTTCATCACCCAAACCAATGTCAATAATTACCATATCCGGTAAATCTTGAGACAAAGCATTCTTCGACTTATTGAGTTCCATATATCCGCTCACATGATAACCCTGGCGTGTTAAAGCTGCTTGATAATTCGCCAAGATACTTGGCTCATCTTCAACAATTACGATGTGTTTTTTTGACATTTGATAATTAAATCTCGCTGAATTGAATGATTGATTCGACTTTCAATTATCGCAGGCAAACAGATAATCCGTCAAGAACATAACTGACATAAACAAAAAGGCTTTGAAAACATCAAAGCCTTTTAATGGATTGAGTTAAAGATTGTTAATCGACGATTTCAAATCCATTCATGAAAATTAAATCACCATCTTTATAATCCAATTCGTCTAAATAATTAACGAACTCTTGATTGGTTGGCGAGCTTAAACTCACGGTACACTCTGCTGAAACTGCATTCGCTGGAATCGGCATGTAAGTAATGTGTTTTTGCCATTGTGGTGTGACCGAAGCTGACAGAACAAAAGACTCGCTATGAGTTCCAATTGTCGTCGCACAGTCTGCTACATCTGAAAAGTTACAAGTTAAACTCATGTCCAAATCACCGGATTGAATCGGCGTGCCCAAAACAGAGGTCTCAAGAGCATATAAACCATTAGCAGGAACAGACTGAATACATTGGCTCAAGTTGACTTCCGAACCATCTACACTAATCAATTCAACTGATCCCGAAATTGATGAATCATTACTGTCAGTATCACTATCAACATCTCCTCCCAGAGAAGTCCAAGGTGGTAACTGAATAGCTGCATTCGGACAATCATCAAGAAACGCATTATCAAACAAATTACCTTGTTCAATCCTAAATATGCGTACTAAATCTCCACCCTGAAGTCCATCATTATTTCCATCAAGCTGATTTCCGGCAGCATCTGCAATTTCATCACAAATGAGAAGTGCATAAACTCCGTCTTTGAGACTCATGCCAATATCTATAGTTGCCGTTGGAATAGTTGCTGTTCCTCCAATAACTAGATTGCTCAAGGACATAGTGGAATCATCACCGGCAACCACTCCGCATTCGGTTGTTTCCAAATCTTGATTGGAACCGGTATCCACAAGCATGAAGTTGTTGAGGTTATCGACTCCCTGCAAACCAGTAATATTATCTTCAAATTCAACGAACAGACTGCTAATCATCGCATCATTCTGACTGCATTGTATAATTCCGGAAATACTTGGAGAGGCATCAACGATATTGACTACAGGAACAACACCATCGACAGGAGTCAATTCTGTGTCGCTAGAACTTGAAGGTGCATTTGTTGCATTAACTGTTGCGGTATTGCTTAACTCAGTGACGGAGATATCTAAAGTAGCATCAACTTTAACAGCAAAGAAAGTCACTAGTTTTCCACCACCTGCTAAATCCCCAACTGTAAAACTGCAACTCGATCCGGCAGAATTATCCGGTGTGCAGTTCCAACCCGGAGTACTGCTTAATGGTTGGAACGTCGTATTGTCTGGAACGGTTTCGGTTAATTCAACACCAACTGCATTTCTGTCGCCATCATTAAAATAGATGAGGGAATAACTGACAATTCGCTCCAAAGACGCAGTGATATCGCCATCGGATTTAACCATTCTCAAACTCACGGAGGCTATAATTGGCGTGCTATCTTGTGCATTGACCGTCTGAGCATTGTCAGCACTTGCTGAAGCCGTATTATCCAATTGAGTGATTGTATCAGAAACCGGATTATTCAAAAGCAATGCAAAATCAACTGATCCCGAATCATTCCCTCCTAATGTTCCGACTGAATAAGTACAAGTACTTCCGGGATTGATATCAGGGAGGCAACTCCAACCAACCGTACTATTCGCAGCATCAAAAGTAGTTTCAGCAAGAACCGTTTCTGTCAGTTCAACTAAAGCAGCATCTTGGTTTCCGGTATTGCCATAATCCAATTGATAAACCACTGAGTTTCCTGGGGTCACAGTTGCATCTGAATCATCCTTAGTTAAATTCAAGGCAGCAGCCGATGTTATTGGAGTCGTATCAGATGCCTGTGCTGAACTGACTCCATCAGCAGAAAAAGTAACTGAATTGCTGATTTCAGTCGCACCTGCAGGCATTGATGGTATCACGTCGACAGCAAAGTTGACAGCATCTGGTGTTCCACTTAAACTGCCAACAGAATATGTACACGTTGAACCGGCATTGTTTGTTGGCAAACATGTCCATCCTATTGTTGAAACACCTGAGTTGAAAGTTGTACTGATCGGTACTGTTTCAGTTAACAATGCATTTGCGGTTGTTCTATTGCCGGTATTACTCGCAGTAATTTGATAAGTAATCGTATCACCGGGAACTTTGTCTGTCACATCGCCATCGGATTTGGTAACAGCTAGAACAGCTGCAGCTGTAACCGGAGTTGTGTCCGATGCGATTTCACTATTGACAGCATTATTCGCACTCAGAGTCGCGGAATTACTAATTTCGGTAAACGATGCTGAGACATAGCTGTTGAGTTGAACAGCAAACGTCACTGAACTGTTTCCACCTGGAGAAAGCTCTCCCGGTGAAATTTCACAGGTTGAACCGGCATTATTGCCAGGTGTACATGTCCAACCAACCGAACTACTTAAGGGAACAAAAGAGGTCTCGGCAGGAACAGTCTCAGTTATTTTCAGACCGGACGTCGCTCCTGTACCCGGTGCATTTGAATAACTCAACGTATAGGTCACGATGCTTCCAGGAGTTGTTGAAATATCACCATCATCCTTACTAAACGATAACTCAGGCCCGGGCAAAACTTCAATGCCTGCATAGCCATTCGTCTGTACCGAAGGGTCTTCAATATCAACATTTGTACTGGATTCCGCAATCAAATCAACAGTATACATACTCCACTTGTTGGCGTTGACACCAGAGCTGGGGCGACCAAAAAAGAAATATTTAGAAGATTGTGTATCAAGACAGGATAAACCACTACTGGTTGTAATCAGATCACCAAAGTCGAGTTCAATATTTGTGTTAATTTCTGGTTCACCTCCATCAGATATATCACCTTCAATTTTTGCCAGATTTCTGCCTCCACTACCAGGGTTGTATAAGACCCAAAGCGCATCCTGGGTTTTATCCCATTCCAGACCGAAAATATAACTGGCAGTATATCCGCCCCAGAAATCATCAGTAGATAGTGCATAATGAGTATTTGTATTAGAAGTATCTACAACATAAATAAATTCATTTGCCATAAAAAACAGTCGTTGTCCTGAAGAGTCGCCGGTGAGTAAACCACTCCCAAGTGTGGCTCCGGAAGGAACAACAGCTGAATCATGTGAATTCACACTACCGGTTACAGGGTCTATAGTTGCTATTTCAACATCGGTGCCTCTGTCAAACAGACCATAAAGAACTGCATTCGGCTCATCATACCAGACTCCCCAGTTATTTGATGTCGTGTATCCCGAAGTCAGAACTGGATTAGAATCCGTAATACCGGTATCCAGATCAACAGTATAAACCCGATCGGCATTTATTGAATCTCGAGCGATAAAATAAGATTTATTGCCAGCGACATTGATTGCAGTCGCTCCGGTTGTCAAGGCTAATGTGCCTGTTTCGACAGAGGAACTTGTACCAAGTAATGAAATGGCACCATCTGAAGGGTTGATTGTTCCGACTTGCTTCTTCCCAATATCTCCGGCCGGCAATCCGAAGACACCATAGACTTCCTGTGCAAAAGCCTGATTTACAGACAGTAACAGAACAAGGATGAGTAAATACTTGAATTTCGACATGATGTTTCCCCATTGACTTTATTATTGCCTAATGAGTATACATCTGCGGTTGGACATTTGTCAAAAAGCAATCCCAAATGAGTCTGATTCTCATTCAGGATTGCTTTATGTTATGCTTTTATTAAGTTTTTCACACTATTGACCGAAACAATTAAATCAGTTCTTTCAACATGCCGATTTCATAAGGAATCATTTGCTGCTCCGATTTTGCTTTCTTTATAAAATCTGGATTTGCGATGATTGGACGACCAATAGCGACTAGATCCGCTTTATTTTGCTCAATAGCTTGTTTTGCAGTTTCCAAATTGTAACTTCCACAAGCTATAAATGTGCCTTTATAAAATCGACGGATAAATTCGCTGGCTTTTCTGTTCCCCAAGTAATCATAAGTTGGCATATCATCAAAAGCTCCCAAATGCACATAGCAAATATTTCTTTTGTTGAGCCTTTTTAACAGTCTGCGATAGGTTTTTTCATCACCTTTGGTGTATTGCAAGTGAACATAAGCCTGCGGAGAAAGCCTGATAGCCGTTTTCTCAGCACCGATTGCATTGACAACTCCATCAACAACTCTTAATGCAAATCGGGTTCTTTTTTTGGTGCTTCCGCCAAATCGATCATCCCTTTTGTTGGTATCCTGACGTAAAAACTGATCAATCAAATAACCATTCGCTCCATGAATTTCAACACCGTCGAATCCGGCTTTCATCGCGTTTTTAGCTGCTTTGATATATTTTTTGATAGTTCGTTTCACTTCTTTTGTCGTCAAAGAGCGAGGCATTTCGTATTCCAAATCTTTGCTGCGAGGAACCTTTCCATGCCATGCACAAACAGAAGGTGCTACCGGTTGTTTGCCGGAGTAATAAGAATGAGCCGTTCGACCACAATGCCATAACTGACAAAACATTTTACCTCCACGCTCGTGTACGGCTTTTGTCACCTTTTTCCAACCTTTGACTTGAGCTTTAGAAAAAATCCCGGGAGTATTTGGATAACCTTGAGCAATCGGATCAATAATCGCGGCTTCAGAAATAATCAAACCCACATCGGCTCTTCGTGCATAATAATCAACCATTTGTTGTGTTGGCACTAGTTTTTCATCAGCAAAGCATCTGGTCAAAGGTGCCATTATGATTCGGTTAGCTAAAGTCAATTCTGAGTTCAGTTTGTATTCCTGAAAAATTTTTTCTGTCATATTTATTAAATCCAAGTTAATCCGGTTAATTATAGCATTTGCTGGCTTGAGGTTAGAGGCTCTTCATATTATTCCGTTAAAATTTTCATGAATGGTAGGTCTATGAAATTCTTGCTCGGCAATTCTATGACTGATGTCCTATTGTTGATAAATTCTGCAAATGATAGAATAATGCAAAATTGACTTGGAGATACCCATGAAAAAAATATTATTGTTAG
>JAGRJP010000287.1 GCA_020442665.1 Lysobacterales bacterium | reverse complement strand
GCCCAAGAACTCGGTTTAGGAGTCAACGCCGGACACGATTTGGATTCCAAGAATTTAGCACGCTTCCTCGAAATTCCTCAAATATTAGAAGTCTCTATCGGCCATGTTTTAACTGTGGAATGTTTATTAGAAGGAATGCCGACGGTGATTAAAAGATATTTGGATATTTGTAAAGGAAGCAATTAGCAATTAATAATGTGTAATTAATAATTATTACTAATCTCTCGCAGAGATGCAGAGGTACGGCGAAATCTAAGTGAGTACAAAAGAACTCTGTCATGCTGAGCGAAGTCGAAGCATCTCCTCAATCCACCGTGATTCATTTTAAAATTAGATGTTGTCTCCCCTTTTGAAAGGGGATTAGGGGGTATGTTACTAAACACAATTGATAACCGCAGTTCATTTGACTCGTATAATGAAGTGCAATAAACTTAAAACAACAAAATCAAAACAGAGCAAATTTTGACAATCAGTATCAAATCGGCTGGCCAGCTGTCAAAAAGAAGAACTCAAACAAGCCTTATCACGGTCAATCCTGACCATGATAAGACTAGTAGGTTAGCTTTGAGTTAACTGCCTATGAAGATAGTCACATGGAACTGCAATGGAGCATTAAGAAAGAAGCTTGAACAAGCTAATTCTTTTGATGCAGATGTGCTTATCATTCAAGAATGTGAAGATCCTTCTCAATCAACTAAAACCTACCAAGAATGGGCAGGCGATTACCTTTGGGTAGGCACAAATAAAAATAAAGGTATTGGTGTTTTCCCCAAATCTGGTAATACGGTACAGCAACTTAATTGGTCAGGTAAGTTTCAAATTAGTGGCTTACAAACTGAAAGCTCGTCTACTACATGGACCACCAAAGATTTACTTTTGTTCTTACCGTTCAAGCTAAACAATCAATACATTGTATTGGCTTGTTGGACTAAAGGTAGTGATTCGCAAATCTTTGGTTACATGGGGCAGTTCTGGAAATATCTTCAAATACACAGAAAAGACTTAAATGAAAAAAACACTATCATACTTGGTGACTTTAATAGCAATGCAATATGGGATAAGAAAGATAGGTGGTGGAGTCATACTGATACCATAAATGAATTGGCTTCTATCAAAATAAAGAGTCTTTATCACTATCAAACAGGCGAGTTACAAGGGCAAGAAACTCAGCCTACTTTTTATCTTCACAGAAAAGAAGCTAAGCCTTACCATATTGATTATGTTTTTATGTCTCATAATCTTTTGCAACACAGCAAAATTGAGCTAGGCAAAATTAATAACTGGCTGGCTTTTAGCGATCACATGCCTCTATGTACAACACTCAGCAGTTAACAAGTGCGTCATTTAGGACGTTTACTAATTTGTGCCTATTACGAAGGTGTTAAAACCAATGCAAAACTCCATAAAATCTGAAATCAATTCAATCACGCCATTGGATGCAAAAGAAAAGAAAACCCAAGAAGAAATAATTGAGTGGATAGACTCAGGAGCTGAGCTTTTTCGAATAAAAAAGCCGGATGTTCCAACCAAACATTTGGTGTCCTATTTTGTTGTTGTTGACGGTGATTATATTTTGCTCGTGGATCATAAAAAGGCTCACTTATGGTTGCCAACCGGTGGTCATGTCGAGCCAAATGAGCGCCCTCGTGACACCGTTGTTCGTGAAGTAAAGGAAGAGTTGAATATCGAAGGACAGTTTTTGATTGAAAAGCCAATCTTTTTAACCAGCACTCAAACAGTCGGGACAACAGCCGGACACACGGATGTTTGTATCTGGTATGTTCTGAAAGGTGACAGAAATATCAAATACGATTATGATACTTCTGAATTTAATCAAATCAGATGGTTTCATCGAGATGAAATACCTTTTAATCAAACCGACCCGGAGCTACCAAGATTTCTTGATAAGCTATATTCAAAGATATGACGATTAAACAAAACTACACCATACACACAATGACTCGTGAGCAACTGGATATTGCAGTTGAATGGGCTGCGGCGGAAGGCTGGAATCCGGGCTTGCACGATGCCGATTGTTATTATGCTGCTGACCCTAATGGATTTCTCATGGGGTTTCTGGATGAGGAACCGATTGCAAGTATTTCGGTTGTGAAATATGACGACAGTTTTGGCTTTCTGGGCTTTTATATTGTTAAACCCGAATATCGTGGTCAGGGTTATGGCATCCAAATTTGGAACGCTGGTTTGCAGTATCTAAACGGCTGTAATATTGGGCTTGATGGAGTGGTCGATCAACAACCAAATTACAAAAAAGCCGGTTTTAAATTGGCATACAGAAACATTCGTTTTGAGGGAAAAGCCGGTGGTGATTTTCCGCAAAACTCCGAGTTGAAAGAGCTTTCATCTTTGCAATTTTCAAAGATTGAAAAGTATGAACAACCGTTCTTCCCTACGAACCGTAGTGAATTTGTTGAATGCTGGATCAATCAGCCCGGAAG
>JAGRJP010000001.1:8297-15436 GCA_020442665.1 Lysobacterales bacterium | reverse complement strand
CACAAACTGAAAAAATTGACAGCAACATTGAGGTTTCAAAAGAAAAAGCCGGTTCTAACTTTTTGGATGCTATGGCATCAGGAACAACTGATGGTTTGAAATTAGCTGTAAATATCGGTGCGATGCTTTTGGTGTTCTTCGCATTTATTGCTATGGGTAACTATATTTTACAAGTCTTGGGACATTTTACTTCATTCTTGCATTGGATTGTCGCTGCCGTATTCGCAGCCGGCGTTAGTTATTACAAGCGTGAAAATATTCCGGTATTCAGAAACTTCTTCATGAACTTCTTTGGAGTTTTAGTTGCGGTCGTTCTCTATCGCTACATCATGGTACTCAATGTTGATGGTTACACATTTGGAAATTCTATCAGTCAATGGATTGCTACTCATACCAACTATGACAAGTTGTCTATGGAGTTTATTCTTGGATATACTTTTGCACCTTTAATGTGGCTGATTGGCGTTGCCAAAGAAGACATTACCATTCTTGGACAGTTGCTTGGTATTAAATTGATTGCTAGTGAATTTGTCGGTTATATCAACTTGGCTGAGTTTAAAAATGTAGCTTCAGCCATGCATTTGTCTTATGAAAAATCAGTACTGATTGCAACGTATATGCTTTGCGGTTTTGCCAATTTTGCTTCTATCGGTATTCAAGTTGGCGGAATCGGACATTTAGCTCCAAATCAGCGAAAACGTCTTTCTGAGTTTGGCATTAAGGCTTTAATCGGTGGAACATTGGCATCATTACTTTCTGCCAATTTCGCAGGAATGTTAGTCGGATAATTTATCAGTTAATCTGTAATGTCGGAAAAGCAAGCCTATCTCATTGATGCTAGTATTTATGTTTTTAAAAGTTATTACGTCAATTACGGAAACTATACTGCCAGCAATGGAGAAAACATCAATGCGGTTTATGGTTTCACACGATTTCTGACAGATTTCATACACAAAACAAAAGCACAGCATATCGCCTGTGCTTTTGATGAATCTCTGGAATCCTCTTACCGCAACGAAATTTATCCTCCGTATAAAGCCAATCGTGATCCGGCTCCTGAAGATTTAAAGCGTCAGTTTAAATTGTGTCAGGAAGTTGCCAATGTTTTAGGCATTAGCACTTATAGTGATGGATATTACGAAGCCGATGACCTGATTGGAACTTTGGCACATCACCACCAGAAACAAGGTTTTCGTAACCACATCGTTTCAGCCGATAAAGACTTAGCACAATTAGTTGGCGAGAATGATACTTGGTGGAATTATGGAAAAGACGAGCCTATGAACCCTGATCTCATCAAACAAAAATTTGGTGTTTATCCACATCAAATTGCAGATTATCTGGCACTTTGCGGAGATAGTGTCGATAACATTCCCGGGGTCTCAGGCATTGGCATTAAAACAGCAATTCACTTAATCAACCATTTCGATACTTTGCAGGATGTTATGGACAGAAACAAAGAAATCGCTTTTTTAAGTATTCGGGGAGCTAAATCCTGCCAAAAGAAAATTGCCGATAATCTTGATCAGGCAAAACTGGCTAAATCACTGACTGAAATCAGAACGGATATTCCACTTGAGAACATAGACATTCGCCGTAAGCGAATTAATACTGAAAGAATCAATCAGCTATTCGATTTTCTACAACTCGGGCCAATGTTGCGAAGACGAATTTTGGATTTGCAAAAAATTTAGGTTTTAAAAACTAACATCATGCAGTAAGATATTATATTAAGCAATATTCACTCAAACAGTATGTCAAATGTTAAGATTTTAGTTGTCGATGACGAACCGGATATTTTGAAGCTCCTTGAGATGACCTTGAATAAAATGGGTCTGACAGTTTATACGGCTCCAACTCTGGGAGCTGCAAAAAGTGTGCTTGAGAAAAACACTTTTCACTTTTGCTTAACTGACATGAAATTGCCTGATGGCAATGGTATCGAACTGGTTGAGCATGTACATAAAAACTTTCCTAAAACTCCGATTGCTGTAATCACTGCTTATGGAACCATTCATCATGCAGTTGAGGCATTAAAGAAAGGTGCTTTTGATTTTATCAGCAAACCGATTAGTTTGCAGGTATTAAGGAATTTGGTTGCCAATGGCATCAAAGAATTCGAGTCACCAACAAATGAAAACTCAACACCCAAAGGAAAAACCAAACTGGCAGGTTCTTCTGAATATATTCAATCCATTAACAAATCCATTGCAAAATTAGCAAAATCACAATCGACTGTTTATATCGAAGGACCCAATTGCACATCTAAGAAATTCATTGCTCAGTGCATCCATAATTTATCTCGAAGAAATGATAAAGAATTCATCAGCTTTGATTGTATAGAAGATCAAAATGATTCTCCTGAGATGAGTGAATATGAACGCTTAATTGCTGTTTTAACCGAAGCGAATGGCAGTACCTTGTTTATGGAAAACATTGGATTTCTCAAAATTTCCACGCAATCGAGTTTAGCTAAAATTCTTCATGATAAATCATTTACCAATGAGGACAACGAGAAAGTCAATCTGGATGTCCGCTTCATCGTCACTTGCAACCATAATATTGATGAAGCAGAAAAGCTGGATAAATTCAACAGTGAACTGATGGAGAGAATGACCGTCATAAAACTTTTCACTCGACCATTGGCTGATCATAAGGATGATATACCTGGATTGTCTAAAGCCATTCTGACTGAATATGCTGAAAAATGGCAGCAACTTCCGTGCAAAATTGATTCTCAAGCGTTGCATACGCTGTGTTCTTATAATTTCCCCGGGAACATACTGGAACTTAAGAGTATTCTTGAGCGAGCGGCGAATGTTTGTGAGAATGATATTATTCGCGAAACTGATCTTGGGTTCGATGATAATCAACAACCTAAATTGCTTTCACAAAGACATAATAAAAATCTTGAAGAGTACATTAACGAAATTGAAATTCAGGAAATCACCAATGCTTTAAAACTGACAAACAACAATAAAACAGCAGCAGCTAAGGTATTGGGAATTAGTTTCAGAGCTTTAAGGTATCGTATTAAAAAACTGGGACTGTGAGAATAAGGCATCCCATTGCTGAAAAACAAAATCTTCATTGAAGTTTTCTTTGTATTCAACTTTTGGCAAGTCATTTTGCCAGCTTTTCAGCGTATTAATAATTTGTTGTGAGTTTGTTGCATCAATCAAATTATTATTCGAGTGCAAAATTTCTCGTGCTGAACCGATATCATGTGCCAATACCGGTATGCCAAGAGCATTGGCTTCGGCGTAAATCAGCCCAAATGTTTCCGCAAAAGTGTTTTGTGGATAGAAAATACAGAGTGATTCTGCAACATGTTTCATCATTTCATGATAAGGTAGTGAACCTAAGACAATAATATTCTTATTCTCTGCTTGAATATCAGAAGTTTTATAACCTGGATTAGCTATGAAAAGTTTCATTTCCGGCATTTCCCTGATGACTTCGTTAAAACAGTTGATGACCTGTTCCAAACCTTTATTCGGTGATGAAAAAAACAACAGCTTATTTATATCTCTCGTTTTTTTCGGTGATTCTGGTTTAGTTATTGGATTGTAGCAAAATTTAACATTTGTTTTTTTACAGATTAGTGTAAAAAATTTACCTAATATATTCTGATTTAATATCCTGTTAATACTTTTTTTGTGAGTTTCTGAATTACAAATTACAGTAACATCATTTTTGGCAAATCCACATCTCTTAAATATATATTCAAAATTTTTATATGTATGAATCCACAAAAACAATTTGGCGTGAGGAAATAATCCTCTGATTTCTTTTAATACCTGATATTTCCGTAAGACAACCACATAGTCTGCATTGTGCTGAGAAATACTCCTTTTCGAAATAAATGCCAGAGAATCACTAACTACCTCATCTTCTTCCCTGTATTTTTGAGCTACGAAAACTTTATATTTATTTGATAGAATTTGTGCTGTTTTTATGATACTGGCTTCTGTTCCTCCAATCGCTTTTTCTTGAAGTGTTTTGAGGTTATATGCCTGTGGATAAGTATTATCTAAAAATAAAACAGTTTTCATATCAATAATTTGGGTTCTATCTACTCCAAACAAAAAAGGCTGAACACAATAAACGGTTCAGCCTTTTTAGATTAAGTAAAAAGTAACTAAATCTCTTTGTTATTTTCTTCAGATTCAAGAGTTTTCTTAGTTTTTTCTTCAAGTTCAAATTGACTTTTTTCCAGGTCTTCAATCAATTTAATCTCTTGTAAAGTATGCTTTTCCCAAGCTCTCGCATCTTTCAAAATCGATTTTGTTTCTTTAGCTTGTCTGAATGCCTGCAATGCATTGTGGTGTTGTTTCAGATTTGAATACGACATTCCCATTAACAAATAATTGTTCCCGGGATTCTTTAATCCACCTTTCTCTGCCGCTTTCTTAGCTGCTTCGGCTGCTTTTTTATAATCGCCGGCATCAAAATATACACCTGCTAAGCGAGCAAACAATTTTCCGCTTTCTGACAATCTTGCTGCTTCTTCCAAAACAGGAATGGCTTTATCATGCTGATTCGCTTGTGCCCATGCATTACCCAGTGTTTCGATATTCTTCTGTGTTTTCTGGATAATACCGTCATTCATGCCTTTTTCTATGATTTTTGCAGCTTTGTAAGGAACTTCAGCACCAAGAAACATGTAAGCCAGATTGAGGATTTCATTTTCTTTTTTCAAAGAATTATTTAAATAGATTGAATCGAAAACAGTCAAGCGACGCATGTCTTTACCCATCTCTCCATACATTCCTGCAAGCTGTTTTAAATAATCAACTTTAGGATAATATTTAACGAGATCTTCGTATGTTTTTGCCGTATTTGGATAATCCCCTTTGTCATAATATAAAGCTGATTTCAGACGTAACCAATTTTCCTTGACTTGTCTTCCGGCGGCTTTTTCCAGCTCAATCGCTTTATCAACATTAGACAATGCCAAATCAAAATTTCTTTTCTGATAATGCGCCTGAGCTAACATGATATGCGCTGTTGGAGTTGGCTTTTCCACGCCTTTTAGCCATTCGTTCATGTATTTAATGCATGAGTCATAATCTTCTAACTGAAAATAGAGCTGTGCTATGGTGTACTTTGCCTGAAGAACCAACTGATCGGGAGTTTCCTCAATTGCAATCACTTCCTTATAGGCTTTAATAGCATTTGCATAATCTTCTTTGGAAGCATAGATGAAAGCATAAAAGTTCCACATTTGGGCTTTACCATAACCTTCAACTTTGCCACGGTTTTTAATCCCATCAAGAACTCCCAAAGCTTCATCATGATTACCAGCTTCTGTTAGTTCTTGAGCTTTCATCAACTTCTCAAAAGTCTGAGCATCAATAGCACCAGTCGCCTTTGATTTTTCATCCCGAGCTGCCTGTACACTAAATACAGTTAAAAAACAGGCTATTAATAATACTTTGATTGATTTCATAGACTACTCCGCCAGTTTAAAGACGATTCGGGTTCTGACACCATGAACTTCTTGTGGCACTCCGTCAACAACACGAGGTTTGTATTTGTAACGAAGAGCAGAACTGATTGCAGAACGATTAAAAATACTTGCCGGTTCTGCTTCAATCACTACAGGATCTTTCACTGTTCCTTGTTTTGTTACTGTATATTCCAGTATTACATAACCTTCAATCCCACGAGATGCGGCACGTTGTGGATATTGTGGAGCCACTTTAACAATTGGTAAATACTCTCCATCAGAAGCCGACAAACCGGTTCCAATACTCAAATCCAAGTCTGCTTTCATATTTCCCGGAGCACTGATCGCACCAATATTGGAGTCGGCATCAATTTGATCGAAATCCTGTTGAGGAATCTCCGGTGGTGGTTGTTCATCCGGTTTTGGTTTTTCAGGTTTCTGAACCTCACGGTTCGCCATTCTTTCAGCCTCAGGCATTAGAATTTCCGGAAGCTTGATACGAGCTTCTTTATCCAATGGTGAGTCACTGAACTCAATCAACGCAACCATCAAAGTGATTAAAGCTGCTGTTACAGCAAAAGCTACAGGAAAAGTAATTAAGGCTCTTTTCATTACCATCTTATTCTCCTCTTACTTTTTATCGACTGCGAGTGATACTTTTTCGTTCCCCACAACTTCTCTGGCTGCATCTAATACTTCCGTGAATGTTTTCACGGTTGCATTCTTATCAGATTGTATAACGACGCCGCCCTCAGGATTTTCTGCATGAAGACGTTGAATATTCGCCTTAACTGAGCGCACATCCACACGACGTTTATCAATCCATACAGAATTATCGGAATTGATTGCAACCAAAACGGTTGTATCACTTTTTTCATTCGCAGTGCTGGCTTCCGGACGATTGACTTCAACTCCGGATTCCTTGATAAAAGTTGCTGTCACAATGAAAAATATCAACATAATGAATACAACATCAAGCATTGGTGTCAAGTCAATGGCACCTTCGTCTTCACTGGCAGCTTCAGAAATAAAACTTCTACGCATAGTTTTTCTCTTTTAGTTTCTCTTAAAATTAGAGTATCTGCTATTCAAAAGTCAGATGCTCTTCTGTTAATTTATTTTCTTTCTCAGCTATTTGAGTCACAAAAGTGTTGGCAAAAACACCTGACAATGCAGCAACCATACCTGCCATTGTCGGAATCGTTGCTCTTGATACTCCGCCTGCCATAGACTTAGCATCTCCGCCACCTGTGATAGCAAGTGCGGAAAACACTTCAATCATACCTGTAACCGTCCCTAACAAACCTAATAACGGACAAAGCGCAATCAAGGTTTTAATTAAAGGAATGTTTTTGTTAATTTTAATCTGAGTTTCAGATACGAGTTTGTCCCGAATCGCATGAGCATTCCAAGATTTATGCTCACCACGAGAGTTCCAGGTTTTTAAGACTTTGTCAAAATCGTTTCTATAACCAAATTTAAAATATAAAAGTTTATCAAGTATCATGACCCACATAATAAAGGTGGTCGCGGCAATGACATACAATACCGGACCTCCTTTATTAAAGAAGTTGTTTATAGCCTCAAATGCATCTTGTAATAATAAAAGCATGGCCGTCCCTCCGGGTTATTTCTGCTCTGATCTCTCAGCCAGAATTCCGGCACTTTGCTCTTCCAAAATATGCAT
>JAGRJP010000001.1:0-8049 GCA_020442665.1 Lysobacterales bacterium | reverse complement strand
CCCTTGTTAATTGCCGGTTTTTCTTTCAGAATTGCTTCACCCAAACGCAGTTCCAAAGTTTCGATGTCCGTATTATGATGAGCCTCTGCTGCTGAAAGAACTCTTCCAAGCGGATTATTATTTGATAACTCTTTAGACTTAAGTTGTTTGTTTACTTTTGCTGATATTCCACTCAGTACAATAAATCTCCAGATAGCCAGTAAGATACCAAATACTGCAATACCGGTAATGATATAACCAACCAGCTTACCTTGATGCCATCTCTCTTCAATTGTTGGAGAATTGATTAAAGCACTCAAATATCCGCCACCGGCCGGACCTGTCGGATCAATCCCAAGTGGAGAAACGCCAGATGTTGATGATTGGAATGCAGCAGCACCGGCTTGATAATCTTCAGGCTGTCTTGCCAGTACTGACAAATTACCGGTATCCGGTTCATAAGACAAATAGTTGCCATTGGAAACTAAATTAAACAAACCAACTCTGACAACTTCCTGACTGCCTTGAGTTCCGACTTTGGTGTTGTATTTAACCACACGACCGGATTCAGTAATTTCTCGGTGCATTTCAAACCAGACCTTTTCAATTTCTTCCATGGAAGGCAAGTCTGTTGAACTGTTCATTTTTTTAATCAAAGTGTCAAGAAATTCAACACGTCCCGGAAATTGAGTACTGGTTAAAGAGCCTTTGAAAGTTTCACGCAGTGCGCCAGCTGTTGAAGTCAAATGACCAAAAAGTTCTTTCAATGAACCTAATCTTTCGTCGCGCTGTTTCCTTTTTTCTTCAACGGCAAGTTCATTTTCGTTGAATTGTTTTTCCATCTCAGCAGATTTACTTTCCAAAGCGGCTATTTCTGCTTTGGCTTCACGAATCATACGTTCTTGTTCTTGCTTCTGCTGAATGAACTCTTGTTCTCTTCTCTTATTATCTTGATTATCTGCGGCACGACCTGCTTTGACTTTGTTGAGCAAATCATCCATAGAAAGGCTTTCATCAGCTATAGCGAGTGATGATACAGAAAATAAGAAAGCTGCTAATGTCATAATTTTTGCGATTTTCATTATTTTGCCACCCCTGGAGCTGCAATTGGTAAAGTCATGACGTCAATTGTGGCTTGTTTGTTCGCCATTTTGATGCCATTTTTGATTGAATTTCTGTAAGTGCCGTTATCTAAAGCTATCCATTTTTTAGAATCCTTATCATAAACAGCACTCAATTTTGTGTCTTTAGTTTGAGCAACCATTGCAATGCGACCAACTCTCAGGATGTCAACCTCATGCTCTTGCCCATCAACATTAATAATTTTTGAATAGGAATCAATCTTACGACCGTATTCATCTTCAATTTGATAAACTTCAAGAATTTGTCTGAATTTTTCTGAAATATCTACATCAGCTCTTTCGATATTTTCCTGCATGAATAACACTCTTTCTGCACGTTCTTGCTCGTTAAACGGCATGTCTAACTCAACAAATTGAGCAATTCCATCAATCATTTTCATGATTAATGGCAACATTTGTCGCTCAATAACCGCAACTTGTGCCGTTGACGCTTCAAATTTTTCAATTAATTGAAGTTGACTGTCGATTTGTGTTTGCAATTGATTGTTATAAACTTTTAAACCTTCAATCTGTTTTAGCAAGCTGCGATATTCAACCAGCCTTGCTTGTGAAGAATCGACAATGGCATCAACCTTTGCTTGTGACTTGCGTGCCTCTTCTACTTTAGCTTCACCGGTTTTTACCACATCTTCCAGTTGTGCATAACTGACTGATGTCACACCGACAATCATTGCTAAAGCCAGAGACTTTCTAAAATTAACAATTTTTGTGCTTATCTGCATTGTTTTCTCTCTAAGTTTCTTGAAATTATTTTGTATTTTTAAGATCGCGTTATTCTAAACTATCCCACCCACTTAAAAAAGTGCCCGTTGAATACAAACAACAGGCACTTTCAATTATTATCGATATGTAACTAAAATGTCAATAATCTTTAAAGTTCATATCTCAGACGGAAGTAGTAGAAACCACCACCAAAACCTCCCGGTGAAGCCTGACCATAAATATTACCGGCACCGCCGAATACTTCATCAGGATATTCATCAGTTACGTTTTGAGCTCCAACTGTCAATGTATAATGCTCATTGAAATTGTATGCAGCTTCTACATCTAAGAACAAGTTGTCACCAACGAAGACATTGTCACCGGTGTCATAAATACCACTGTAGTGATTTAAACGACCTAGGAAACGCCAGTCTCCAACTGTGTGATTCGCAGAGAAACTCCAACGAGTTTCAGGTAAACCTCTTTCTTGCTCCAAGACTCTTTCATCACCTAATAATGGAATATCACCTATAACAGGATTTCCCTCAACATCAAATAGTGGATTGCCCATGTCATCACTTAGTTGCCCTCTATAAGTATCAACATGTACAACATCCGTTTCAGTATGGTTAAACGATAACACGAAATCTGTATTACCATTACCAATTTCTGTCGAGTAAGTTGCAACCACATCAATACCACGAGTTTCTGTATCATAACCATTTGTGAAGTAGCGGAAATTTCTTAGATTTGCCGCGCTGGTTACACCGGATGCAATCAAAGCATCAACTTCTTCTTGTGATAATGCATGATTTTCAGAAAGCGTTAAACGTCCATCCAAATCAATTGCAAAGTAATCAACTGTCAAATCGATACCTGCAAAATTCACTACCGCACCGAATGTAAAGTTAGTTGATTCCTCTGCATCAAGAGGCTGTCCTCCCTTTGATAAAGCCACAGGATTTATTGAAGGAATTGTACCGTTATTGACTAACTGACCATTTTCAAACTGAGTCGAGACATTAAAGGCATTGGATTGACCAGGAGTCGGGGCTCTGAAGCCTGTACTCCAAGCACTACGCAATGCAAAAGCATCTGTAAACTCATAGCGAGCTGCCACTTTACCATTGGTTGTAGTACCAAAGTCTTCAAAATCTTCGAAACGCAATGCTACACCTATCAACAAACTTTCAGTTACATCTGCTTCTAAATCGACATAAGCTGCATAGTTAGAACGCTCCCAACTACCAGCTGCCAGATTTGAGAAACCCGGAAAACCATTTGAAGCTGAACTAAATCCTTGAGCCGCATAAGGACCAATCTCGAATGATGCTTGATCACCTGTTGTAATCTGGAATGTTTCTGAACGATACTCAAGACCCATTGCTACGTTTAGGTCTGAAGCAAAACTTCCAACTGCAAAACCTTTAGACACATCAAAGTTCAAATTCTTTTCAGTTTGAGTGTATGAACCCGGATAAAATTCAGTCGGCGTTTGTGGACCTAAAGAAGCATTTACGGTATTGCGAATTGTGAAGTCTGCACTACTGCGTCCATAAGTTCCACTTAAATCCCAATTCCATCCGCTTCCGGACTCGCCTCTTAACCCGACAACGGTCGAGAAATCTTCAACATCACCACCGAATCTCGGAGTGAATCCGCCAGGGAACATCTTTTGGAATGTGAAACAGTTTGGATTTGCCAAAACTTCAGCCAATCTTTGAGGGTCAGGTGCATTATTAACAATAGGAACAACCGGACAACCTGCAGAACCATCTAAAATACCATCAGCAGCATCCAATACGTCACCAACCAATAAAGTTTGGCCACCATCATTGCTGAATACACCACCGCGAGTGTTTGGATTTCTGAAGTAGAATCCGCCATCAACAGATTTGGAACCATAATTTCCAAATGCATAGAACTCTTTATCTTCATCCAGCTGCAAGCCCATGTTATAAACGAATTTTATATCGTTATCAATTTTGGGTTGTCCCCAAATTTGTGCCGGATTTGCAACAGCTGTATTTCCTGCAGCAACTAACGCCGCAGCATCCGCTCTTTGATAAGAACGGTTTGTGTCATCGGCTTCACCGTATTCAAAAGTCAGGTTAACAAAACCGTTATCGGTGAAAGGCAAACCAATATTACCGGCAACTGAATATGTATCTCCGTCACCTTCATAGAAAGAACCATATCTGACTTCAAAACTTCCACCCTCATTCGCATCTTTTAATTGGAAATTCATCACACCGGCAATCGCATCAGAACCATACTGAGCAGCAGCACCGTCTCTTAATACGCCAACTTGTTTCAATGCAATTGCCGGAATTTGTGAAATATCTGGACCTTGTGCACCATCAGCAACACCATTTCCTAACCAGGAAATAACCGCAGCACGATGACGACGCTTATTATTAACCAACATCAATGTGTGATCAGGAGCCAAACCACGGAGGTTAGCCGGACGTACCAAAGTTGCCGCATCACTAATTGCCTGTGTGTTCACATTGTATGACGGAACAACATTACGTAATAAGTTACTTAAATCAGTTTCACCTTGATTGACAAAATCGTCACCGCCGATGACATCAACAGGAACTGCAGAATCAGTCGCTGAACGAGGAGCACGGCGAGAGCCCAATACCACCACCTCTTCAACTTCAGCTTCTTCTGCTCCATCCTCTTGAGCAACAGCTTGGGTTGATAAACCAACGGTGAACGGTGCAAACATTGCTAAAAACAATGCCGTTCTTTTGTTAAATTTATTTTTCATTATTTCAGTCTCCCAGACTGGTTGTTATTATTTAAGTTAAGTTTAATGTTATACGAATATTTATTCGTATCAGTAAATATAGCAGGCAAAAAAATCAAGTCAAGCATGAAATTAATTAATCTTTTTAATAAATTTTATTCATCCAAAAAATAAAACGAACATTTTCATTAACAATGGTGTCGATGAGTTTACCAAGCCGTCATCGCAATTGATGGAGTTTTTTTAAAGTTTATGTTATTTTGAATAACACTGGATTTAACAATTGTAGAATGAACTTAATCAAACAGCTTGTTGATAAAATATTTTTCGCCACCGGGGTTATTCTGTTTCTTCAACTCCCTCATTTTATTGATCAATACACACAAAGAGTTGGCGGGTATTCCGAATCACAAAATCAGCAACTAGACAAATATCTGTCAATTGCTACAAATGGCTATGACGGAAACATTCAAAAATTGATTGAGAGCTTTAAAAACTCAAAAGATGAAGCGATACGAAAAACAGGAGAAAACATTGAAGAAGTTCAACTTGATGTTAGAGATTTAAAAGAAGAACTCAATGTGCTCGAAACCGAGGGCTTATTCAAAAAAATACTATTTCTGACAACGCATACACGTTTTGATTTAGCAAAAGGCACATTGAAATCATTTCAGCCCGGAGTGCCTCTCAACCTCTGGACCTTTGTATATGGCTTATTTGGCGGAATATTATTTAGCATGTTTTTTAACGGGGTGATTTTTCTTCCTAAGAAAATGATTCAAAAAAGACAATTAAAAAGAAGCCGAACCTTTGCCAGCTAACAATTAAAAATCAATTATTTGGATTGCTTGTAGTTCCTTTTTACAATCACCATAAAGATTCTTATCAAAACATAAAATAAAAAACCGGCGACTGCGAAATAAACTCCCCAATGATTGATTATCACCGCATTAAATCCATAATCAATCGCACGTGCATAATCCCAGACCATTGGCACAACTCCTACCAAAGCAATTGCAACAGCAAAAAATGTCAGCATTTTGAATCGATACATCTTATCGCGATAATCACGATATTTGATGACCTTGAGACGTTCCATCTCTTCCTTGTTTAAATTAAAGGAAAAACCACATTCGGGACATTTTTCAGACTTATCTGAAATTCTCTGCTTACATGAAGGACAATTAATTAATGCCATTTAGTACCGCTATTTAAAAATTGTCAGTTTAACAGCAGAGTCACATACATTGCAAAATATTTCATTCATCTTAAGTAAGCCTCTTGTTGATATTATTAAATGATTATAAATCATTAATTTCTTAACAAACCATTACGAAAATGTTTAAATTATCCGAATTTACAAATACTCAATCTAACAGGATTAAAGTGATAAAACACAAAACAAAAATCGTCGCCACATTAGGTCCGGTGAGCAACAACCCAAGAAAAATAAAGGAATTAATCGAAGCCGGGGTCAATGTCTTTCGACTCAACTTCTCTCATGGCTCTCACGAACAACACAAAAAAAGCTATGATGCCATCCGATCCGCTGCTGATGAACTGAAACAAGTCGTAGGAATTTTGCTAGATTTGCAAGGTCCTAAAATACGCATTGGAAAATTTGAAAAAGGAAAAATTAAATTAGTTGAAAATGACTCATTTATACTCTCTTGTTCAGATGATTGCATAGGCAATGCTGAGCGCGCCTGCGTCAGTTATAAAGATTTGTACAAAGACGTCAAAGAAGGAGATGAATTGTTGCTGGATGACGGCAAACTTAAGGTTATTGTAACAAAAATCGAAAACTCTGACATTAATACCAAAGTCATTGTTGGCGGCAAACTTTCAGACAATAAAGGAATCAACATTCCATCCGCAGACCTATCGGTCGCTGCCCTCACCAAAAAAGATATTGAAGATTTAGAGTATGGCGTGGCACTTGGTGTCGATTGGGTTGCACTCAGCTTTGTCAGAAAACCGGAAGATTTACTTCTCGCCAGACATTATCTCAAACTTCATGGTTCCGATGCCAAACTCATGGCAAAAATTGAAAAACCAAGTGCGATTAAGAATTTTGATGAAATTCTAAAAATTGCCGATGGCATCATGGTGGCACGTGGTGATTTGGGAGTTGAATTATCTCCTCAAGAAGTCCCCATGTTGCAGAAAAAGCTCATTCGCCTTTCCAGACAAGCGGGTAAACCGGTTATTACTGCCACTCAAATGCTGGAAAGCATGATTGACAACCCGATTCCAACACGAGCAGAAGCCAGTGATGTTGCCAATGCCATATTTGACGGAACTGATGCCATCATGTTATCAGCCGAAACCGCGGTTGGAACTTATCCCATAGAAGCTGTCAGCACCATGAGAAAAATTGCTAACACCGTTGAGAACGACATGGAATACATTGTTCGTATGCAGGAAAGAACATTGGATACTGAGGAAACCACTCCGGATGCGGTTGCATCAGCAGCGTGTAATATTGCCAGTAATATCAAAGCAAAAGTCATGGTTTGTTTCAGCAGTTCCGGAGCAACAGCTCTGCGTGTCGCTCGCAACAGAATTCAAACCAATGTCATTGCCATTTCGCCAAAATTAAAATCCTGTCAGCAATTAGCACTCAGCTGGGGAATTCACCCGATGCTCTCACCGGATGCCAACAATACCAGTGAAATGGTCGATATTTCTGAGGCAATTATTCGCAAATGCGATGCCGCAAAAGTTGGCGAGCGTTATGTTATCACCGCCGGTGTTCCTTTTGGAAAATCAGGCACAACGAATGTTATCAGGGTTGAAAAGTTGAAATAGCTTATTCGAAAATATAATTCTTGGATTCAACAGTCACATTGGGGGGATATCTTTTTTCTTCAAAGTAATCATATCCTTGTTTCAGATTTTGCCAAAAAGTGTACCATTGGTTATTGGAATGCTTTTGCAGGTTTTCATCGGACATTTTGAAAGGAAAAATATGCACTCGAAAAAATGATTGACCATTGTTTAAAGCAGAATGGACTATGGTGTATATCTCTTCAATTTTATCATCTGTCATGGCATAACATCCAATGGACACACAATCACCGTGAACCATCAATGCGCTTCCCGTTCGCCCATACGCACGATCAAAAGCATTGGGGTACCCCAAGTTAAATGATAAATGGTAACTACTGTATGGATTTAATTGTTGAGGAGTTACAAAATAAAACCCTTCAGGAGCCATGCCATCACCTTCGGATTGCTTGGGTCCCAAACCACCGAACCCAAATGTACAAATCGGATAAGTATTAAATAACTCAAATCGAGAATTATTTTGCACCCAGATTTCCAATTTGGCTTCTTGTTTAAAAATTCGGATAAAAACCGGTCGTCCCAATTGCAATCCTTTTTGTGTAAATTCCGTTTGTAATAATGGCGTGTATTTATCAACTGCGGCTTTGGAACGTGAGCTTTCTGGAATTACTTGCGACATTA
>JAGRJP010000286.1 GCA_020442665.1 Lysobacterales bacterium | reverse complement strand
AAGCAACACGAATCAATTTATCCATCGCATTACTTTGAGTTACTTCAGCTCTTTCATATTTGGAAAAGGCATTTCTGCCACCGCCAAAAACCAGTGAAGCCTGTGCCTGAGTCAGTCCCAAATCTTCTCTGGCTTTTTTTATTTCTGCTGAAGTCAAAAGTCCATCTATGGATTTTTTTGCATCTCTGACAACCGCTTCATTTTTTAGTATTTGTTTTGTATCAATATACTCTTTATCACAGTTATCACACAGCGTAAATTCAACTGGGATTTGAACAGATTTGCCTTTATAGGTAAACTCTTCGTTTTCAGTAATTACATTCACTGAATCAGATTTACAATAGATACAATGATACATCTTTATTTCTCCTGTTATTGAGATAAGTGAAACGAAACTAATTCAATAACTAAATTTCCATCAATCATACAAAATTTAATATACAAGTCATCTACGGGACACTCCTCATCCGCAGTACTTCTTTTTTGGTAACTCACCACATAATCATCAACTGGTAATGAATCAAGATAACAATGTGTTTTTCTAAAATCAGACTCCTGTAATCGCGACAAACAATCTGACAAATCCTTTAATTCATAACCTAAATTACGAATATCCCGCTGAACTTTACGGCCGGGGTAAACAATTTTCTGTTGCCTGGCAGCATTAATTACATCCTGTATGTCATATTCAGCCATAATTAAACCATGTAACCATTATGGTTGCTTTTATTCCAAATTCCAGTAATTCTTAACAGAAAATTGACATAATCAGTTGTTTTTTGCTGTTTTCGAGTCCTTTTTAGAGGTTTTCTGCAGGCACTAACCATATTCCAACCGACCTTGCGTAATGCGGGTTCGATGAGATCAAGTTTGGTTTGGGATTCGTTCATGATCTTGTTTTTTCAAATATTGGATCGCACTTTAATATGAAGAACGCTTCTACGAAATGAACAAAGTTTTTTCCTAATTTAGCAGGGATTAAAATATTATAGCGTGTTGTATTTTTTTTAATCCAATCTCCTGGATGCTTATCTCCAATCTTCACGCTAAATTCTTTATTGTTAATTAAAGTTTTAGATAAATTACTATTGCTACTATTTGGGTTATAGTGCTGAGATTGAAATCTAGCATTAGATTTTGAGTTTACTTTGCCAACTTTTAGAAAAATATCGCCATATTGAAATATATAAACTGCAGCATTATCTTTTTTAAGTTTTGATGGGACATGAGTTTCTTTACCTGCATTTAGGGTCTGCAATTCAATTTCATTGGAGTCAAATTGAAACCCAGCGCTAGTCGCAGCAGCTTTTAAATCTAACAAATCATCCTTGGAAATCATATTTTGTTCCGTCTCAACTTAATATCAACTGCATTTAGGTCATGATTTGTTTGAAACTCGATCATTATTTTATTCCGTATTTATCTTCCCTTCTTTTGAAGGCTTCTGTACCACCTTCTAATATTTCACAAACATGCTCTCTGATTCCTTGTGAATGAAGGATTGTTGGAATTGATTTGTTTTTTGGGAAGGTATTTTCTAAACTTCCAGACACATACTCAAACTTAATATCATTTGTATTTTTTGAATCTTCACCATGTTGATTAGCAACAATGACCTCCTCAGCGTCTGCATTAACAACAACATTGGCATTATGAGTAACTAAAATAATCTGGCGTTCTTTTTTCTTTTTCTTGATGTACTGTACAAGCTCATTGTAAATGGCTCTGTTGTCTAAACTGTCTTCAGGTTGATCAATGAGAATAGGACTTTTTTTATCACTAACTTCAAGCAAAAGTTTCAAAATAACAAATGCTTTTTTCCCATCTGACATTAAGTCAAATGTATCATTTTGATAAGTCATATTATATGAAACACTAAACCAATTCTCTGTTAGAACCCTTTTTGTTAGAGTTTGATGATCTTGGTAACCCTTAAGCTCGATTTCATAACGGGACATCTTATTGATAAATTCCTTTATAATTTTAAGAGTATCGCTTTCATATTCATTGATGAATTTTTCAATGTAATTTTTTCTTGAATAACCTTTACGATTTATTGATTCGGTAAGCAAAGCCTCGCAGGAAGCCTTTTTAAAGACAGCTGAAACTTCAATTGATATATCATCGAACGATTGGTTTATTTTATTT
>JAGRJP010000285.1:1201-2040 GCA_020442665.1 Lysobacterales bacterium | reverse complement strand
GCGATTTGATAATATCTGTCCATTCCTGACATCATCAATAACTGTTTAAACAATTGCGGAGATTGTGGCAAAGCATAAAATTTAGCTTGTTGAACACGCGAAGGCACTAAAAAGTCACGCGCTCCTTCAGGAGTTGCTTTGGTGAGAATAGGGGTTTCAATATCAAGAAAATCTTTGTTATCGAGATAATTTCTCAAACTTCTTGTCAGTTTGTTACGCAGACGGATGTTTTTTTGCATTTGCGGACGGCGCATATCCAGATAGCGATATTTCAGTCGAATCGCTTCACCAACCTCTTCATCCAACATGAATGGTAATGGTTTAGATTTGTTTAATACTTCGTATTTATCAACCACAACCTCAACTTTGCCTGATTTGAGGTTTGGATTTTCCTGTCCTTCCGGACGATTACGAACCTGACCTTTAACGTGTAAACAATATTCATAACGAGCATCTTCAGCAATTTTGAAAGCTTCGGCATTATCCGGCTCGACAACGACCTGTAATATTCCGCTGTGATCGCGTAAATCAATAAAAATCACACCACCGTGATCACGGCGTTTATCGACCCAACCACAAACTTCAACTTGTTGATCTAACTTTTCTTCTGTTACATTTCCACACAGATCGCTTCGCATTGATATATCCACTTTGTAAAACTAAACGAACCGGCAATTTTACCTTTTCCTGATTTTTTTGATAGTTTTTGCCGTTAAATTGTTTAATTAAAGGTAAATTTTCTTTGAAAAAGACTATGGTTGCAAAATGAAGAGTTTATAGGCTTTTTTAGAAACAAAAATGCCCGCAGAGGTTTGCAGGCATTTTGTAACTATAAGACT
>JAGRJP010000285.1:0-995 GCA_020442665.1 Lysobacterales bacterium | reverse complement strand
GTACCAATCAAAGCATCGGCTTCGGTATCCAGATAAGCAAGTCCCATATCCCATGAACCGGCATCACTGACTTTGCCGAGTTTGAAACCCAATGTGTAAGCTGTATCCAAATCATCAGCCGCAGTATTTTTGTAGTAATTTCCATAAACAGAGAATGGTAATCCGGAAATCTTGGTTTTCAACTCAGCAAATAATTCAGCAGTATTGAAATCATTCGCTAATCGACCATTTGCATCCAGAGTGTTGCCTTTGGCATTGCCGTCATATAGCGGAGTTTCGCCTTTAATATTTTGATAATCGTAGTATCCAACACCGGCATTGAAGTCAACTGAGTCTGATAAATCATGTGTGAAAACCAATTGCCCGCCAAACATTAACGTGTCATCTGCTGAACTTCTTTCTTCAACAGCCATTCCAACAAATGTTGCGTTCACGAAGCCTTCAGTGTAATTTAAAGCGAAACCTTCAGGATTCAAGTCGCTATCCCAAAGGATTGGATTCTTTCCTGGAATATAGAACGGATTTTTCATCTTACCACCTGATAATTTCAGGCTATCAGAGAATTTATAATTGAAATAAGCTAAATCCAGACGTAAGTCTTTAGTTGAGAATCCACCATCTAGGGATTGATTGGTTGAAACCGGATCATCGCCACCACTTGCCATTCCTAATGTGAAGTCTAAATTATCATTGACTTGCATATTCATGTTGGCTCTCAGCCTGATACGATTTCTTTGGCGGATTTCACGACCTTTTTGATCGATATACTCGTAACGATCTCTAATATCGGCACTGAATTTGACTCTGTCAGTCCACGAGGATTTGCTTTCTTTCTTTTCAACTTTCACAACTTCCGGTGCTTCGGGTTTTGGAGGTGTATTTTCAGTTGTTTTTGCTTCGAGTTGTTCGATTTTTTCTGTCAACAATTTAACTTGTTGCTTTAACAATTCGAGTTCAGCAGCAGTATCGTTGGCATAGCCTTGTTGACTTAAAAC
>JAGRJP010000284.1 GCA_020442665.1 Lysobacterales bacterium | reverse complement strand
ATACCGATGCCTTGCAATTTGAAATCTTTAATCTTTGTTTCAATCAAGGGGAAAATAGTTTGATTTATGTGGGCGACCCCAAACAAGCGATTTATGATTTTCGTGGAGCTGATGTTTTTGTCTATGAAAAGGCGAAATTATCGGTTGATGAAATATATAACCTGGAAACAAATTGGCGTAGTAGTCAAGAAATGCTTGAGATTTCAAATTCTATGTTTGACTCTAACAATACTTTTTTGCTCGATGCGATTGCATTCCATCCTTCTAAATCTAAAGACGATCAAAGCTCAAAACTGATTGATAATGACTACTCAAATGCTTTAGCAGTTATTAACAGTCCGGCAACGAATCGTCATGAGAAACTAAAAAATGAATTGCTGCGATTATTAAATTTTGCTGAGATTCAGACTGCGAGTGAAACGCAAAAGTTACAAGAAAAAGACATCGCAATATTAGTTAAAACAAACAGGGAGGCTATTGAATTATATGAGTTTTTGATTGCTGAAGATTTCAATGTTACACTCAGTAGCGAAGCCAGTATTTTTACAACCGGGATTGCTAAACAATTGCATTATTTGATTCGGGCAATTCTTTTTCCCTCCAAAGAAAATGCTTTTACAACCTATCAGGGATTGTTTTTTCAGATGAATATTGCTGAAATTCATTCGCTGAATATAGAGGAATTAACGTCTGAATTTATTGCTTTAAGAGTCCAAATCCAACAACAAGGTTTATCAGAATCACTCAGTAGATTCCTTCAGGAGAAAAATGTTTACGGAAATATATTGAGTCGAAATGATGGAGAAAGACATTATACCGATTTGTTACATCTTCTAGAGTTATTTCAACAACAGCAAGACAATGGTTTGAGTCTTGAACAACTTTATAAGTGGCTGATTAAACAAATTTCCAAGCCTGAAAATATCAATGACAACAATGAAAACCAGAAACGACGATTGGAAAGTGATGGGCAGAAAATTACTATTATGACCATTCATAAATCCAAAGGCTTGGAGTTTCCGATTGTTTTTATACCCAATATTGAGAAAATCAAGCCGAATGGCTCAAATGATGGAAAGCTTCTTAACTCAATTGTTGCCGTACATGATAATGAAAATAATGGCATTATTGATTGGAGAGGTACTGAAGAAGCCGTCGCCAAATTTCAATTGGAACAAGAAGCTGAACTGATGCGTGTGCTTTATGTTGCGATTACACGAGCGAAATTTAGAGTTTATCTTGGTGCAGATTTTGAAAAAAAAATGGATAATCCTACCATAGCGATGTTACTAAAGAACCTTGAGATAAACTTGGCAAATATAAAGGACTTTATTATTGATATTGATGAAAGAATGAATCATTTCAACCATTCCAATATCACTCCGGAACTCATATTAACTCCATTTAAGGGAGAAATTAGTCAACCTTTAAGCGTTTACAGTTTCTCTTCTTTAACAAAAAACCATCAATACTATGCAGAAACTGATGAAGAAGAAAAGAAAAAAGAAGACTTTGGAAATTTCTTTAACTTCCCGGGCGGAACCAAAAGTGGAACAATGCAACATCATATATTGGAGGAATTGGATTTTAATGCA
>JAGRJP010000283.1 GCA_020442665.1 Lysobacterales bacterium | reverse complement strand
TTTGATGAGGAAGAATGAAGTTCAAAGCAGAAAAAATTCCTTTTTTGATTTCACCTGTGTATCCCGTTCCACCAACTAGAGCGATCTTATTGGAGAAATTTAAAATAGCAAAATTGTGCTGACGCGTTCCATCTACTGCTGGGTCGGCATGAAAACCCGGTGCATTAATAACTGTCCACTCAGGATTAAAATTCTCAATTTCTTGCTCGCTAGGTCTCAAGAACATGTTATACGCAAACAAGTTCGACCAAGCATACTCATTGATCACTCGTAGGTACATTTTGTAGCTTGGATCATCACATACGTAGGAATCACGAACATAAATTTCTTTGCCGCTTAAATAAGCTACTACCTTATCATAAAGCTTGTCGAATGCTTCAGGTGAAAACGGGATATTTACATCTCCCCACCATACTGCATCTTCAGTTACGCTGTCCTTTACAATAAAACGGTCTTTTGGAGATCGCCCTGTGAACTCACCAGTGTGAACCGTAATAGCTCCGGTATCGGTTTTTTGAGCTTGACCCAGCTCAACAGAAATTTCAGCTAACTTTTCTGGAGATAGATTCCAGTGCGCCGTAGCGTCGGTAATTCCATAACTAGCTACGGTGGCATTAGCTGCTTTTTTTCCAATTTCTTTCATTAATCTGCTTTTTAGTTAAACTTAGATTTTGAAAATCGAGCTGCAAATGTAGTGGTATTTCTAGCAAAGAGCGGAAATATTGATGTACGTATTGTTAACAGTGAAATTCTTAATCCTTAGGATTTGACAGTACAGCAAAAAGCAAGAACAACCAGCCTGAAAGGAAAAACAAACCACCAATGGGAGTTATGGGACCAAACCATTTAAACCAGCCAATTTGCGTTAGTTCTATCGTGCTCAATAGATAAATAGACCCTGAGAAAAGGCATATTCCTGCGCGAAACAACCAAGATGCCACTAGTAGTTTTTTTTGGGAAACATATTGAGTAAGAAGTGGAATTATTAACAAAGCCAATGAATGATAAAACTGGTATCGAACGCCAGTTTCGAGGCTGGATAGCTTTGCTGGTTCAAGGAGGTTTTTAAGTACATGTGCGCCCATTGCTCCAATGGCTACAGCAAAAAACAGGGAGAGGAAGGCAAATACCAGCGTTGATTTAAACAGATGCTTACCGTTTAATCGATTCATTCAATTCTTCGATGGTAGCTTCAAAGGTAAACTCATCATTTACCTTGTAGTAGTTGTTCTGATCAAATGTGTATGGGTACGCGTATTTGGCATATTCCAACTTAGTTTCTTCAAAACTAAAGAGCCTTATAATTTCCTTTACCTGATTAGTGCTCAAGCAATTAACATCAGTTACTTGTTTAGCAATTGCTAACTTCGAATCTTCAAATGATTTTAATTCAATCGATTTTTTGGCCTCGGCAAAATCAGTCGCTTTCATAGGTGCTACACAGCCCTCATCAACAGGTGCTTCTTCCATATTATCAAATCCGCTTGAGCTAGTAGTTGTAGTGGTTGTAGTTTCAGTATAGGTAGTCGTGCCTTCCATCCCAGTCATATTAACAGACATAGCGGTGCCAGCTACATTCATATTAATGTTCATATTAGGGTTGTCATTCG
>JAGRJP010000282.1 GCA_020442665.1 Lysobacterales bacterium | reverse complement strand
CCGGCAGTATCAATCATGTCATCAACCAGAATACACGTTTTGCCTTTGACATCGCCGATGATATTCATAACCGTTGCCATATTTGGCTTGGGTCGTCTTTTATCAATGATTGCCAAATCCGCACCGACTCGTTTAGCAATGGCTCTGGCTCTGACAACGCCACCAATATCCGGTGAAACCACCACCACATCATTGGCATCATAAGAACACCAGATATCAGCTAATGTGAGAGGTGATGCATAAACATTATCAACAGGAATATCAAAAAAACCCTGTATCTGATCGGCATGCAAATCAATCGTCAATACACGATCTGTTCCCACAGTTCCAATCATTTTGGCTGCAACCTTCGCAGTGATAGGAACTCTCGAAGATCGAGGTCTTCTATCCTGTCTGGCATAACCAAAATAAGGCATGACTGCGGTGACTGATTTACAAGACGCTCTTTTAAGGGCATCAACCATAACCAATAATTCCATAAAATTATCGGCAGTCGGCATACAAGTCGGTTGGATGATATAAATATCCTGTCCGCGAACATTGTCTATAATTTCGACAGCCACTTCACCGTCACTGAATCGTCCCACATAGGCTTTGCCAAGAGGGAGGCCCAGAAATTTGGCAATGTTCTGAGCTAATTTCGGATTCGCATTGCCGGTAAAAAGTTTAATGCTGTTGTCCACTATCATGAGTGTTGCCTAACCTTTATTCTTTAAGATGGAAATCATGACGAATCATATCACAAAATCGCATACTGCTAATACAAATATGCCTACAATCAGTTGTCTGACTGCAGGCATAAAATATATGGCTGGGGTGGCAGGACTCGAACCTGCGAATGCCAGAATCAAAATCTGGTGTCTTAGCCACTTGACGACACCCCAATAAGGTCGGGTATTATATACGCCTTATTTCTGAAAGAAAAGTCTATTTTTTAAAAAAATGTCATATTTTTATTGTGAATGACAAACAACCATTTTCCAGTCATCAGGACACTTATCAATATACTGTTGTGCTTCGCCTTTAGAGTCAAAACAGGCAAATAAAGTCGAACCTGTTCCCGACATATAAGTTGGTGCATAACGAATTGAAATATCATAAATTTCTTTCACTTTGGAAAACTGATTGAGCACTACAGGCAAACAGGCATTCGTCCAGAAATTTTGATTGTGAATTTGCTCGGTTTCGATAGGTTTTTGGTTTCTTTGTAACTCAGAACTTTTAAAAACTTCAACTGTAGAAATTGAAACCGGTGGAAATATCAAAACATAATACCTCTTTTCTATTTCATATTTGCTTAATTTTTCTCCAACACCACCTGCCATTGCTGATTTGTTGAATACAAATACAGGTACATCCGCACCCAGTTTGACGGCAAAATCAAGCAATTGCTTTTGGCTTAATTCACACTGCCATAATTCATTTAAAACTCTGAGAGTCGTTCCGGCATTGGAACTTCCGCCACCAAGTCCTGAACCTTGGGGAATTCTCTTTTCAACTTCAATCCGAATGCCTTTCGGAACTTTTCTAAAAAGTAAGAGCATTTCAGCCGCTTTGTAAATTAAATTATCCTGAATTGGCAATTCGCCAAAATCACCTTCAATTTCAATAACTTCATTTTCAAGCAATTCAAACTGCATCCCATCGCCCCAATCCAAAAGTTGGAAATAGGTTTGTAAAATATGGTAACCGTCCTCTCTCTGACCGAGAACACGAAGCATCAAATTTATTTTTGCCGGACTGAGGGTTTTCATTGCAGATTCCAATCATAAATAACAACCGTTACCTCATGAGGCGAACGGCGTGCCTTAATTTTTTTAGGCAACATTCCTATTGGAGTCGGCATCCATTTTTCATAAATCACTTCCCAGCTATTATCAATGAATGAATCGGGAAGTGTATTGTGGGATTTTAGCTTTTGACTGGTTTCATAACCTCTAAGCCAGTATTCGAGACTGTTCCACGGAAAGTGCCAGCCTAATTCTGCTGAAATCAAATCCTCAGCATTGTTTCCAAAAATATTTCCATGCTCTGAGGAAGTGAGTTTGGCAGAATGCTTATCTTCAGTGATTTTCCAGCTTCCTTGTCCCAAAGGAGCGCTAAATTGCGCGGTGATTTCACTATCATGAACAAACCAACTGAACTTCCCCGAGCCTCGCTCGTTATCATTGCGAATCGCCATTTTACCTTTAACCGACCATGTAGAAACCTGTTTCCAGTTTGAAAATGTCTCCCGAGGTTTGTGAGACTTTTGACAGGATGATAAAACAACAAG
>JAGRJP010000281.1 GCA_020442665.1 Lysobacterales bacterium | reverse complement strand
ATTATCCATAAACTGCCTTCCAAAAAATTGAATTTTCGAAGGCTTAGCTGTTGTTATCTCTATGTAAGTTTTTCATTTAAATACCTCCGATTCAGATTGAATATATCCCTACGAAATGTAACGATTTCATTGTGGTTGAGGATTCTAATCCAATTATTTATTAAATTTCAAGGAAAATTTGGTTAAGTCTTAATCAATGAGGTCACAGAATCAACGACTCTGATGTGATGAATGCCTCACCGGTATCTAGGTACCTGGCTTGTATAATACAAGGACATCAAAAGGAGACATTCATCATGAAACATTGTAAACTATTAGGTATCGATTTAGCAAAATCTGTTTTTCAATTATGTGGCATGGACATCAATAATCATGTCATATCCAACAAAAATGTCATACGGTCAAAACTACTGGAAAGTGTTATCAACACAAAGCCGGATGTGATCTTTATGGAGTCTTGTTACTCTGCAAATTATTGGGGTCGCGTGTTTCAGTCTCATGGCTTTAAAGTCAAGCTGATACCACCGATTCATGTAAAACCATTCGTTAAAGGCAACAAAAATGACCATAATGATGCATTGGCCATTTGTGAAGCGAGTCAAAGACCGGGAATTTACTTCGTTGAGGTCAAGACTCAGGAACAACAAGATTTACAGGCTTTACACAATATCCGCCAAAGACGAATGAGGGATAGAACAGCTCTTGCCAATCAAATTCGGGGACTACTGGCTGAGACAGGGATATTGCTAAGCAAAGGTCATAAACGAATCCCGAAAGTTTTGCCTTTGATTATTGAAGATGCAACTAATGAAATCAGCTTTCCTATGAGAGAAGCATTGTATGAGTTGGTTAACGAATACAATTTTCTGACAGATAAGCTTTCACAAGTTGAAAACCAGATAAGACTCCTTTGCGATCCTAATGAAGACTATCATAAACTGCAGGAAATACCCGGAATTGGCTTTCTGATAGCATCTGCAATAATCTCACAGATTGGCAATGCAAGAGAGTTTAAAAACGCCAGAGGCTTAGCCGCCTGGCTTGGGCTTACACCCAAACATCATGCATCAGGAAACAAAATTAAAAATCAAGGTATCAGCAAGAGAGGGAATCGCTATATCCGAACTTTACTTGTTCACGGAGCCAGAAGTATTGTTTGCCTTTATAAAAACAAACAGGAACCGATGAAGATTTTTGCTGACAGAATGAATCAAAAATTGGGATTAAACAAAGCAACTGTGGCGGTGGCTCATAAGCTATCGAGGATTGTTTGGGCTGTTTTGGCCAAGCAACAAAACTATAATCCACAATTGATAATAAGATAAGCTCGCCAATGAAGTACGAAACAGTGATGAACAAAAGGTAACTCGTCCCGGCTTTAAACTGGAATGGGGTCAGGTCAGAAAAGACCATTACTCTGATAAGCAAAGCCGGTTTCGAATCTCATCAAGGCCAGAGACAAAAATATCTCACAAACAGGCCGAATATATGACAGATACCACTTCTTTAACTGATTCAATGAGATGGCAGAAACAATTTATTCATGGGGCTTTGCCCCAAACCCCACTGCTCGCCGCAGGGGCGTGAATAAACGCTTCAGGTGATTTATGTATTATTTAAAACCGGGGTAAACCCGAAAATCTAAAAAAAATAGTAAAATTTACTAGAAAATAGGGAGGCATTCATATATGACCCCATTGGTTAAAACAACGATCAAATTGATTTGTATTTAAGTCCAGAAGATTTCAAAAAACTTTCAAGCATTGAACGCAGTCATGGAGAATTGGTATTATTCAAAACTATGGCAGAGACCAGTTATCAAAAACGATTGGAATCTGGAAATACCGATGCGGTAAGTCCCGAGGTTTGTTATGAGTAATATTCTATAAACAAGTCAGTTACTTAGGAACTTTTATGGTAAATCCCTGATCTTCCAGTTTTGATAAAAAATATTTATCTTCAAGAAGATATTGTATTGGCAAAAAAGCAAATGTCGACTGGTTTTGATTTAATGCCTTGATTGCCTCATTAAGCCATAACTGACTTAATTTGGATTGTATATCTGAAATTCCAATTTCTTTTGCTAAACGACTATTCATTATGGTTGAACGACAAGAGTTTAGCTCGCTTGAAAGTTTTAAATCATGAATTCCGGAAACATCACCTTCTGCCCATGCATTGGCTCTCAATCGAAGGTTTTCCATATCCTTTTCTAAAATATCCAAAGTATCAACAAAACATTCCAAATCATCCAGTTGTGACTTTTTAAAATCCTTAATTGCTGATTTTGCATTTTCAAGTTTAACCACAATATTCGGACGAACGAGTTGCAAGTCATGTTTCTTTGCAAATTTTATTAATTTTTTCTCAACTTTCGTATCATAGGTTAAACCATTTTTCTCAACAGCTTTGCTGAACAACTGGTTGGATGCAAAAAGTGGTCGACTTTTTTCTATCTTGTTACTTTCACCCAGATACTTTTGTTTGAGCATAGCCCAACGCTTATAGATTTCTTTTGGCAAAACATCCACTAACTCTTTCTTATCCGGGTTTTTCTTTATTCCTATTGCTGAGCTGGCAAGAGAAATTCCCTGAAAAAATCCAACATCTGCTGTCACTTTGGGAGGAAGTATTAAAGCCTGAGACTCTTCAATTTTCGCCTCGACCAACTCTGAATGCCATTTCATCTTCTTTGGAAGTGGTGACAGCGTTCCCATAATCCATAAGACATTCTCGCCATTCGACACTTTCCATAAATCAGGTCCTTGCCTGATTCCATAAACGACGACTTCCTCAACAGAAGTGCTGTCTAAGTCACTGTTTGAAGAGGAAATAAATGAAACAAATAAAAATAACAGAAAGATTGGTCGCATGTTGTTATAAAAATTAAACAGTTTTAAACCGCGAATTTTACGAAAGAGATGATTAAAACAGCGTTAAATGTTTCTGGTTAAGAATAAAAACAAGGTCATGCTGATTTTTTCAATATCTCAATATAATCTCGTCATTCTAGCGTAAGCTGGAATCTAGTAATTTAATGTTACTTTTCTTAACTCATGTAAAGCAAAGTAACCAAAAATTATTCTGGAAAGAATTTTCATGGAAATCTTTATGGCGAATATCATGGATGATATGAGTAAAAGAAAACACGCCCCAGCGTTCCGACCAACGTCTTCTTTCGATGCTCAAATTATTAGGCACTTCATAAACTCGCTACGCTCAAACAGTCTAAAGCTTCTTCCCGAATATTTTCCCGCTTCGCAGCGAAATATAAGGAGGTTAAATTGATTGCTTTATCGTTTTGTAGAACTATAATATATTCGTATTGAAATAATACACCCTAAAAACCTCATGAAGAACTTCATCCTTTTTGCTACATTTATATTCTCGCTATTGTCTTGTCATTCAACTATAAAGGAAGAACAAGGTGTTAGTAAAAAAATTACAACTCTCGAATATAAAAACAAAGTAATCGATATATTAACAAAAGATTTTCCTTCTCTTGAGAAATACTATCCAGAAACTTTTAACAATCTAATTGTTTTATTAAATGATGCTCATAAAGATGGTAAAACAAATATGGAGTTAAGAGATATTACAAGAAAGGAAATATTTGTTTTAATTGAATCTAGACTAGCTCATGCTGGCGATAATGAAATTATCAACTACATGCAGATACTACAACTGGAATTTGAAGAATTGCAAAAAATTGATGGAAATGCCTGTTATCAATCTATGTTGTCACTTAACGATGGATATGTTAATCACAGAAAGTTGCTTCCCAAATCTATTACTGATTTAGAGATAATAGCCATCGGTGAGGTTTTAAAAACTTCAACAAAAGATAAACATATACCAAGTGAAGAAATGATGTTGGAAATAATGGTACCGGTATTTGATTATATTGATGAAAAATATGGTAGTGAGTTTGACTTGCTTGAAGAAATACAAACCTCAGACATAAATAGAAAAAAAGTATGTGACATGACTATTGATCTTTATTCAGTGATACTCGAGTTGGATTCGGCCGATGCTTTAATCGTACTTAGGTGGATGTGGGGTACACCTGATTAAATTCTAAATTTAATACCTGTTTATTGTGTTCCAAACATAAAACCATGAGAAAGATATATTTTGCTTCTTATTGCGACCAGTCCCCTTAACTCTCACCGAAATATTTCTGTAAATTTGGAAAAAAGTTTGCAAGTGTTTGAACATTGCTTGCAATGTGAGTTTTTGCAAACGCCAAATTTTCGTAAACATTGAGGGTAGCCAACGGCTGAGAGTTCGGGGCGTGTTTTTGCGCTCCTTTTGCACGAACAAAAGGAGCAAAGAAAAGATACTGAAATAAATTCAGTATGACCATATATTTGTTGAGATACTTCGCTTTCGCTCAGTATGACAGAATTTCACTAGATCTCCGGGGCAAGTCCGAAGATGATTATATTCTTTATTTCTTCTTCGGAATATACAAGTCCGTAATTGTTCCTTCAAACGCTTCGGCACTCATGGCAACCGATTCAGCCAGAGTTGGATGCGGATGAATGGTTAAGCCGATGTCAGCGGCATCGCAGCCCATTTCGATAGCTAAAGCCAGTTCCGAAATCAGTTCTCCGGCGTTTGGGCCGGTGATTCCGGCGCCGATGATACGGTCGGTTTCATTGTCGAATAATAACTTGGTGAAACCTTCGGTTCGGTCTAATCCTAAAGCTCGACCACTGGCTGCCCATGGGAATTTGCCGATTCCATAATCAATGCCCTTTTCTTTAGCAGTGATTTCCGTTTCGCCAACCCAAGCTACTTCCGGGTCGGTGTATGCCACGGATGGAATCACCATGGCATCGAAGAATACTTTTTCACCATGTGCAACTTCGGCTGCAATTTTCGCCTCGTGTGTGGCTTTGTGAGCCAACATTGGCTGCCCGACAATATCACCAATAGCAAAAATGTGTGGAACATTGGTACGCATTTGTTTATCCACTTCAATAAATCCGCGTTCTGTGACATTCACTCCGGCATTTTCTGCACCAATTTTGTTACCATTGGGAACACGACCAACCGCAACTAAAACCTTATCGAAAGTTTGTTTGTCTTTGCCATCAAATTCAACTTCCAAACCACCTTTTTTAACAGCTACATTGGTCACGGCCGTTTTCAGCCTAATTTCTTTGTAGCGTTTCTTGCTAATCATGGTTAGTGGTCTAACCAAATCCTTATCCGCACCCGGAATGATTTGATCCATCATTTCAACGATGGTAATTTCTGTTCCCAATGCCGAATAAACCGTCGCCATTTCCAGTCCGATGATGCCACCTCCAATGATTAACATAGATTTTGGAATATCATCCATGCGTAAGGCATCGGTCGAATCCATCACTCGTTTATCATCCCACGGAATATTTGGTAGTTTGAAGACCTGTGAGCCTGCTGCAATAATACATTGAGCAAATGTGATGCTTGTACCATCAACTGACAAAGTGTGACTATCTACAAACTGACCGACTCCATTGACAACTTTGACTTTGCGTTGTTTTGCCATTTGTCCCAAACCACCGGTGAGTTTCTGCACGACTGAATCTTTCCAACCCAATAATTTGTCTTTATCAATTTTCGGCTTGCCAAAATCCAAACCATGTTGCTGCATGTGCTCGGCTTCACGAATCACTAATGCAGAGTGCAACAATGCCTTGGATGGAATACACCCGACATTCAGACACACGCCGCCTAATGAGTTATATCTTTCGACTAAAGTGACTTGCATTCCCAAGTCTGCAGCTCGGAAAGCTGCTGTGTATCCACCAGGACCACCGCCGAGAACTAATAATTCGGTATCGTAATCATTTTTATCAACGGCAGGTGAAACATCTTGAGATTCCTGCCTACTTAGGAATGACGAGTTGTTTTTGGAAGGTGATGAAACATCTTTTTTAAATTCAGTTTTTTCTTCACTTTTATCTAGAACCTCAGAAACTTCAATTCTGGCAATCACCATGCCTTGATTGACATGTTGACCTTCTTCAACCAGAATCTGGGTGATTTTGCCGGAATGAGGACTAGGGATTTCCATAGTTGCTTTTTCGCTTTCCAAAGTGATTAACGAATCATCAGCTACAACTTCATCACCTTCGCTGACCAGAATTTCAATAACAGGAACATTATCAAAATCGCCCATATCAGGGACTTTAATTTCAATTTCTTTTGTCACTTCATTCTCCTTACAGCAGCATTTTTTTCAAGTCAGATAGTACAGTGGACAGATACACAATAAACCTCGCTGCATCCGCTCCATCAATCACACGATGATCGTAAGAAAGTGATAATGGCAACATCAAACGGGGTTTCACTTCGCCTTTATCATTGAATACAGGTTTAACTTGTGATCGACTCACTCCCAAAATTGCCACTTCCGGTGCATTGATAATTGGTGTGAATGCCGTTCCGCCAATTCCACCCAGTGACGAAACTGAAAAACAACCGCCTTTCATATCGGACGGTGCCAGTTTGCCATCTCTGGCTTTAACAGAAAGCTCTGACATTTCACGGGCAATTTCCATCACCGTTTTACCCAAAACATCCCTTATCACCGGAACAACTAAACCATTGGGTGTATCGACGGCGATTCCGATGTGGTAATATTTTTTCATTATTAGATTTTCTTCAGCAGCATCCAGCGATGAGTTGAATTTTGGAAACTTCTTCAATGCAACCGCAACTGCTTTCACAATAAACGCCAAAGGTGAAAGGCCAAATCCCTGAGCTTTGGCTTCATCCTTACTGTCTTGTCTGAATTGCTCCAATTCGGTAATATCGGCTTCATCAAATTGAGTCACATGTGGAATTCGCACCCAATTACGGTGTAAATATTTACCGGAAATCTTTTGGATTCGTGAAAGTGAAACACTTTCAATATCGCCATATTTTGAGAAATCCTCATTAAC
>JAGRJP010000280.1 GCA_020442665.1 Lysobacterales bacterium | reverse complement strand
GCAGTAGCACACGGACACCAGGCGGCAATTTCTATTGATAAGTATTGCAATCAGTTGGATACCAGAACCAGACCTGAACCCGGTACAACTTTAATCAGTCAAAAAATGGGATTTCATGACTGGCTTTATAATGCTTCAATTGCTGATGATTTGCGTTATGCAGTTGAGCATGTTGATAAAGATAAAGCTCTATCCAGTTTAAAAATTGAAGTGGAAAAAGGCTTTACTTTAGAACAAGGCTTGAAAGAGACTCAAAGATGTTTGAATTGTGATGTACAAACAGTTTTTGAAGAAGACCGATGTATCGAGTGTGACTCCTGTGAGGATATTTGCCCGACGAGTTGTATCAACTTCATAGAAAATGATGACGAACCGCAACTGAGAGAAAAACTAAAAATTCCGGCTAGAAATCTTGAGCAGGATTTGATGGTTTCTGCTGAACTCAAGACAGGACGAGTGATGGTAAAAGACGAAAATGTCTGTTTACATTGTGGATTATGTGCAGAAAGATGCCCGACCGGAGCATGGGATATGCGTAAATTTTTATACAAAGAAGCAAAGGCAGGTGGTTAAATGAAGAAAATTTCCGCAACGAATGATTTCGTAATACTCTTTGCAAATATAAATGGTTCCGGTTCAGCTTCGGCGAATAATTTATTTGCTAAAGCTGTTTTTCGCCTTGGTATTCCAGTTTCAGCAAAAAATATTTTTCCTTCAAATATTCAGGGACTGCCTACATGGTTTGAAGTTCGTGTCAGCGAAAAAGGCTATCTTGGACGCAGAGCCGGTTATGACTTTGTGGTTGCAATCAACGGTCAGACCTTGGTTAAAGATTATAATGAACTGGAAAGTGGTGGTTACTTTTTTTATGACTCATCAAAACCGCTACCTGCAAATTTATCTCGTGATGATATTACAGAGATTGGAGTTCCGTTAACTGAGATATGCAATAATAATTATCAAGACCCCAGACTCAGACAAATTTTTAAAAATATTATTTATGTCGGTGCATTGGCATATTTGTTCGATATGGACTTTAGTGTTTTTGAAGACTCTATCAAAACTCAATTTGCTAAAAAACAAAAGTTAATTGAACCTAATATCAATGCTTTGAAGTTAGGCTATGATTACGCCAAAGAACATTATCAAAGTGTTTGTGATTTGAGAATCCATCGTCGTGATTTGGTTGGTGATCAAATTATGATTGATGGTAATAGTGCATTGGCATTGGGAGCATTATATGCCGGTGTAACGGTTGTTGGATGGTATCCGATTACACCTTCAACATCTGTTATTGAGGCATTTGAAAAATATTGCCATAAATTTCGTATTGATGAAAAGACTGGGAAGAATAAATTCGCAATTATTCAAGCAGAAGATGAGTTGGCTGCGATTGGAATTGTCATTGGCGCATCATGGAATGGTGCGAGAGCATTTACAGCAACATCAGGTCCGGGTTTGTCATTAATGAGCGAATTCTTAGGGTTGGCTTATTTTTCTGAAGTACCAGTTTTTCTGGCAGATATTCAGCGTTCAGGCCCAAGTACAGGAATGCCGACCAGAACTCAACAGTCTGATATTATTTCTGCTGCTTACGCTTCACACGGCGACACTAAGAACGTGCTGTTGATTCCATCAACTCCAACGGAATGCTTCGAAATGGCAGGAATTGGTTTGAACTTAGCAGAACGATTACAAACTCCGGTGATTATGCTAAGCGATTTGGATTTGGGCATGAATGTCCATATGACGGATAAAATAACTTGGGATGATTCACAGGTATATGACCGGGGCAAAGTTCTGAATTATGATGATTTGGAAAACATGAAAGAGCGATGGGGACGTTATCTGGATGTCGATGGTGATGGTATTCCATACCGCACTATTCCAGGGACTCACCCAATGAAAGGTTCTTATTTTACTCGTGGTTCATCACATGACGAATATGCAGTTTATACAGAAGATGGAACCGTTTATGCTCGTGGAATGGAGCGTTTATTGGTCAAGTGGGAAACGGCAAAAAAACTAGTACCGGAAGCAGAAATTATCGAACATGGCAATGATATGGGAATCATTTATTATGGAACCAGTTCATTTGCTGCCAGCGAGGCTGATGCATTGCTGAAACAACAAGATTGTCAACTGGATGAAATGCGGATTAAATCTTTTCCGTTTGGTGAAGAAGTTGAAAAATTCGTAAAATC
>JAGRJP010000029.1 GCA_020442665.1 Lysobacterales bacterium | reverse complement strand
GCAATACAAATCATGCGTTTGACGCATTCTTCATCGGATTGGCCGCGTAAATCAGCGATTCCGTATTCGGTGATAACAATATCGCGTAAATGTCGTGGAATTGTGCAGTATGGATATTTCCAGACGATATTGCTCTCCAAACCTTTAGCTCCCGTATGTGTGCTACGCACCATCAGAACCGAGCGACTGTCTTCCAGAGTTTGCGCCATAGCAACAAAATTATACTGACCACCAACACCACTGACAACTTGATTGTTATCCAAAGTATCTGAAGCTGCTGCTCCGAGCAAATCGACTTTCATGCAAGTATTGATGAATCGTGCTTTAATGCGCTGCACTCTGTCGAGTTCTTCACCACCGTAGAGTTCATTCACCTGACTGACCGGTGTCATTTGGAACAGCTCTCTATCATTTTCATTTAATTCATGCAACCAACGATAAAACCACCTTGATCCCAGAAAAAAAGCACCATGTAAAAGAACACCTTGCTTTAGTTTATCACCTAAACAGTTTTCCTGAATGGCTTTGATGTTTTTGTATTCAAATAAATCAGTTTTATATTTTTTCCCTTTGGAATCAATCATATAACCTTTTTGCATTTGCAAATCAGCTTTAAGAATTCCTAAATTTTGCAATCTTTGCATTTGCTTTTTGGTAATAAATTCATCCAAAACTTCGTGTTGCAATAAAATTTCAATAATGTTTTCTTGAATTTTCTCAGTGATGATTTCCTGATTCAGCAAGGACTGAATTTGTGCATCGGGATAGACTTTTCGTTTGAGAATTCCTTCATCGAACAAATGAGCAAAACCTTCGACAAACATTTCACTGGCTGCATAAACACCTTTATCGAAAGTCGAGGTCGAGCCAGATTTTTTTATTACTTCATCGCATTTATCGAAAATGTGTAATTTTTGAAGAATTTTTTTGTATTCAGAGTTTTGATTCTGTCGCAACTTCATCGCATAAATCAAGGCATCGCCCAATGAACCAATGCCGACTTGCATGGTTCCTCCATCTTTAATCAAGCTGCTGGCTAACAAGCCGATGTTGTAGTCAGTATTGTTGATGGCCGCTTTGGGTGTAGCAAAAGGTAGAAAATATTGAGTGTGATCATCGACCAAAATATCAAAAAAATCTTCTTCAACTTGAGCTTTAGCACCCATAAACGGTAAATTCGGATTCACCATTCCAATAATTATAGGTTTTTTAATTTTCTTGCGTTTGGCAATATTGATGAGGTCAGTGGTTAAATCGGTGTTACTGCTGAGACTATATACCTTTCTTCCATCAATTTCTTTTACTGAAACCATTTGCATCAACACATTCAAACCATTATTCAGCATATCTCTTGCTGCATGAGTGTAATTGCTACTGGTATAGCTCTTTTGGGCGGTTGCTGATTTGAGCATTTTGCCCGATTGCATATAAAATTCCGTGACTTTCATGTTTTTCGGAACTTTGTCATTCGCAACATCATCGATATATTCTAATTGCGGATAATTTTCACCAAACAGTCTGTCGGTAAATGGTTTAAGAAATCGCTTCTCAAACAGAGACTTACCAACAGGAACTTGAAGCGATAAAGCCGTACAAATTTCAAGTTTAATGCTAGAATCAGTCTTGGCTTTTTGCCAAATTTCATTGATTAATGGATTAGGTTTACCAATTCCCAGTGGTGTCCCGATAATTAAATTTTTACCCGCAGAGTTGATTAGTTCTTCAATGCAATCTGAGGTTTTGTTGAAATGAGTCGTCATATAATAAATTATAAGCAGAAAAAGCTAGGGCACAACAATCTCCTCAAAAGAGTTAGTGAAAATTAAATCGGCTTCAAACAATATATCATCAAACCTCGCAATAGAAGGATCGGGTGAACCAGTGCTCGTTGTAGATACTCCAACATATATTTTCGCAAAATACATATCTGCAGGAACGGTGAATATTCCTAATATCGGTTCCCAACTATCGAATACACCATTAGATGGAATACTATTTTGAAATCCAACATAGCTTTGATTGGTGTCGAGCCATTTAATCCAAATACGCGATCCGCTTGCTTGAGAACTGCTTAATACCTTTGTCAGTACTTCATAGTAATATTTTTCACCCGGAACTACAGGAATATTTTCAGAATAAGCCAAAATTAAAGTCCCTCCATTATTGTTCGTAGTAGGAACTTCCATACATCCATCAGCTAATGCACCATCATCGCTCACCCAGCTACGCCCGGTGCCATTGCCATCCGGCCAGTCTATATCCAATGTATCCGTATCAAAATGAGGGTTGTTTAACAGGTTCTGCGCAAAAATATGCGATGAAAAAACAATTAATAAAAAAACAATTCTTTTCATAGTAACTCACCAAATAATCACTTTTGTTAATTATAAAAAGAATGAGTCGGTATTAACTTGAGAATTATCAATCTTTAGATGTTAATTTTGCACGTGCCTTCTGCAGTTTTTTATAACTTTCCAGCAACTTCAAATGCCTGTCAATTCCTTTAAGATTCATGCCTGTTTTAAACAAGCCACTAAAGCGAATTTCGCCATAAACGGAACCAACAACCTCATCCAGTCTAGCTTTACCGAACATTCGATTGAGATTGCTTAGATAATCATCAAGTTCTAAATGATCACTCAATTCAATTTCCAAAACCGTTTGCATCGCCTGATAAAAGAGATTTCGCTCAACGGTATTGACGTTGTACTGCAAAAATTCTTCAACCAAGTCCAATGCTTCTTCGAGTTCGTCCAACGCCAGATAGCACAAGATTTTCAACTCAAGAATCGTCAATTGTCCCCAAACCGTATTTTCATCAAATTCGATACCAATCAATGTGATAATATCGGTGTAATTATCCAACTGGCTTTCTTCCAGTCTTTCAACCAAATCCACCAATTGTTCATCCGTCAGATTATGAATATTGAGAATATCTTCCCTAAAATCCAGAGCCTTATTGGTATTATCCCAAATCAAATCTTCTACCGGATAGATTTCAGAATAATTCGGCACCAGAATCCGACAAGCGGTACCAATATCTGTAAATTCCGCGATGTAAACCTCTTTTCCCATATCTTTCAGAATTTTCAACAAGGTTTCACATTCTTGTTCATTGGTTCCCGAAAAATCCCAATCGCAAAATTCATAGTCATATTTTTCACTAAAGAATTTCCACGAAATCACACCGGATGAATCTATAAAATGCTCGACAAAGTTTTCCGGTTCTTTGATAGCAAAGCTATTAAACGTCGGTTTTTTAATATCGTTTAAACCTTCAAAACTACGTCCTTGCAGTAATTCGGTTAAACTTCGTTCCAATGCCACTTCTAAACTTGGATGGGCTCCAAATGAAGCAAAAACTCCTCCGGTTTTCGGGTTCATCAATGTCACATTCATCACCGGAAATTGTCCACCAAGTGAAGCATCTTTTATCACAACGGGAAAGCCCTGCTCCTCCAATGCTTTGATTCCGGCAAGAATCTTAGGAAATCTTTGCAAAACATCTTTTGGAACATCCGGTAAGGTGATTTCCTGTTCAATGATTTGTTTTTTAACCGCTCGCTCAAATATTTCTGATAAGCATTGAACTTTGGCTTCTAATAAATTATTTCCGGCACTCATACCATTGCTGAGAAACAGATTCTCGATTAAATTGGATGGAAAATAAACGGTTTCACCATCAGATATTCGTTGATAAGGAATGCAACAAATCCCGCGATCTTTATTTCCGGAATTTGTATCAATCAAATGCGAACCTTTAAGTTCACCGTCAGAGTTGTAAATTTCCAGACAGTATTGATCCAAAATCCCTGATGGCAATTTATCATTTTGAGTTAATGGAAACCATTTTTCATTGGGATAATGTACAAATTCGCTATTGGCTATATCTTCGCCAAAATACTGATCGTTATAGAAAAAATTACAATTTAAACGCTCGATAAACTCTCCCAAAGCAGAACATAAGGCGCTTTCTTTGCTCGAGCCTTTGCCATTGGTGAAACACATTGGTGATGCCGCATCCCGAATATGCAAAGACCAGACATTCGGAACCAGATTGCGCCATGACGCGACTTCAATTTTCATGCCTAAATCAGACAAAATCTTCGTCATGTCTGTAATGGTTTGTTCCAGTGATTTATCTTTCCCCTCGATAAAAGTTTCACTTTCAATATCGGTTAAATTGACCAACATCGCTTGAGCATCCGCATCAATATTTTTTACAACTTCTACATGAAATTCAGGTCCTTCCTGAACCACTTTCTTGACTGTACAACGATCAATTGAACGTAAAATCCCTTGACGATCTTTTTCGGAAATATCCTCTGGTAATTCAATTTGAATTTTGAAAATCTGCTTATAACGGTTCTCAGGATCAACAATATTGTTTTGAGATAGTCTGATATTTTCCGTCGGAATATCACGAGCTAAACAATAGACCTTTGCAAAATATGCGGCACACATAGCCGAAGATGCCAGAAAGTAATCAAACGGTCCCGGAGCCGAACCATCACCTTTGTAACGAATCGGTTGGTCGGAAATGACCTTAAAATCATCAAATTGAGCCTCAAGCCTGAGGTTGTCCAGATAATTGACTTTGATTTCCATAGAATGACTGAAATGTAAAACGAGCCGAATTATCGTTGTTTTTATCGCAATAGTCTTGGAAATTAGAGCAATTAGTTGGAATGATAAAGATTTTTAATTAAATTTCTCCACAATCAATTAATGGAGTTACCCAATACTTCAATTTAAAACGACTGCCGATATGGCTGAATTTTTCAAGAATCTCTTTAAGTTGTTTGGGTTCATGAATCAGTTCCAAGCGATAGAAACCCTTATATCCTTCAACTTGTTCACGAATATTGTACTGCGAATGCTTTCGGCTGAATCCATTCGCTTTTGACAATGTAAAGCCGGAAATATCTTCCATTTCCAGTATTAAATCCACAGCATCATCCTTGATTTTGGTATTGAGCATTATTGTAAGTATTTGAAGTTCACACATTTTGTTTTGATTCAATTTTATAATATAAAAACGGGAGTAAATAAAGTGTTGCAAGTGTTGAGGAGAACAGACCTCCGATGACGACAATAGCAAGAGGCTTTTGTATCTCGGCACCGGGTCCTGTGGCAATAACTAATGGAATCAGACCAAACATTGCCGTTGTTGCAGTCATCAGTATTGGTCTCAATCTATCTGTTGCAGCATTCGAAATTTTTTCTATTAAATTTGTTGTTTGATAACGCATTTCCTCAAAATGAGACAGCATAACAACTCCATTTAGTATCGCAACTCCGAGTAATGCAATAAAACCTACAGATGCCGGTACAGACAGATATTCTCCTGAAATATACAAACTAATCACACCACCCATCATTGCAAAAGGTATATTTGCTAGAATCAAAAAAGACTTTAATAGTGATTTAAATGTAGTGAATAATATGATAACGATGAGGAGCAATACCACAGGAATCACCATCATTAAATTATTGGATGCTCTGATTTGGCTTTCAAACTCACCCCCAAACTCAACTAAATATCCACTGGGCAGATTCACATCCTTTCCAATTTTTTCAGTAATTTCTTCTACAAAACCAACAATATCACGGTTCTCAACATTGCAAGCAACCACTGCAAAGCGCTCGGCATTTTCTCTTTCGATTATTGCCGGACCTTCGCTAAAAGATATATCCGCAAGATCTTTCAGCGTCAGAATACTGTTATCCGGCATGATGATATTGTAGTTCTTTAATTGGTTGATTGATGACAACTCAGAGTCATCATATAAATTATTTGAGAACAATATCGGCGTTTTAAATTTTCCGGATATCAATTCAGAAATTTGGACTCCATCTATCTGAGACTTGAGATATCTTGAAAGCTCACTCACAGTTAGATGATATTCTGATGCAATCTCCGGTTTCAAAATAATATTGATATAATCACCACCTTCAATTAAAGTTGTTTGGATATCAACACTGCCTTCTACTGTTTTAATCACACGACTGATTTCATGAGCTAATTCAGATAGTTTTGAAACATTTTCACCAAAAACTTTCACTGTAACTGCACCGGTGCTTCCGGTAAGCATTTCCGAGACCCTCATTTGAATCGGTTGAGTGAATCCAAAATTAATTCCGGGAAACTTCAATAATAACTTCCTGATTTCATTTTCAAGTTCTGTTTTAGTTGCAAACCTCCATGTATCAATCGGTTGCAGTTCCATGAAGATATCTGTTTCATTCAAGCTCATGGGATCGAGACCTAATTCATCTGAACCGGTTCGAGCAACTATTTGTTTGATTTCAGGAATCTCTTTAAGTAGAGCTTTTTCAATTTGTTTATCCAAATCAATTGATTCTTTGAGTGAAATCACAGGTGTTTTCTCAAGCTGAACGATTAAATCTCCTTCATCAAGAACCGGCATAAATATTTTTCCAATTTGAAAAAACAAAAAGACACTAATCAATAAAACCGAAAAAATAAAAACAATAAATTTAAACGGAGCTTTTAATACTTTACTTAATGATGTGGAGAATAAATGTTGCATTCTGAGGATAAAGGAAGGCGTTTTATTTTCTTGACTCGTTATTAGAAAAGTTGCTATAACGGGTATGATTGTAACTGAAGCAAGCAAAGCTATGGTCATGGCAAAAACTATGGTCAATGCAACAGGTGAAAACAATTTTCCTTCCAAACCAGATAGACTCAGTAATGGAATAAACACCATAATCACAATGATTGTTCCCGAAAACACCGGCTTCGTCACAGATTTACAAGCACGGTATATAAGGTGCATTCGTGGTAAATTAACACCTTTATTTAACTGGCTGACAATATTTTCTATAACCACCACAGATGAATCAACAATCATACCTATGGCAATAACCAATCCACCCAAACTCATCAGGTTTGCGGATAATCCAAATTGTTTCATCAGAGAAAAAGTAATGACAACAGCAATGGGAATAGACAGAGAAACAACAAATGATGCTTTCACATGCCATAAGAAGAATGCCAGTAAAACGATAACCATTAAAATCGCCTGAATTAATGCACTGGTAATCGTATGTACCGCTGTGTCTATCAAGTGCGTCCGATCGTAAAAAACATTGAGTTCAGTGCCTTCCGGAAGAGTGGTTTTTATTTGCTCCAGTTTTGTTTTTACTCCTTGAACAACCTGAGCAGTATTACTATCTTTGAGTGCGACGATGAGGGCTTCGGTAGTTTCATATCCATCTTTTGTAACTGCTCCATACCTTATCATATTGCCATAAAAAACCTCACCCAAAGATTTAAGATAATAAATTTCGCCATTATCATTCTTTACAATCAAATCAGATATGCTTTCAAGATTCTTAAACTTTCCTTCGGAACGGATGGTGATCGAGTCTGTTCCAATGTTGATTTTGCCGATGCTGCCATTTAAATTAGATTCCTCAATAACTGTTTGAATTTCCTCAAGTGAAATATTGGCTTCCTGTAATTTGATAATATCAGGAGCATATTGTATTGTTGAGGTATAACCTCCAAGAACATTTACTTCAGCAACACCCGGAACTGTTCTTAATAGAGGTCTGATTTGCCAGTCGAGAATATGCTTTCTCTCCGTTAGTGAGAGATTAGGATTTTCTATGGAGAACATGAACATTTCACTCAATGGCGTACTCATTGGAGCCAATCCTCCGAAAACACCTTCGGGCAAGTCATTCCAGATATTTTGCAGCCTTTCATTAACTTGCTGGCGCGCCCAATAAATATCTGTACCATCATGGAAATCTAAAGTGATTGATGTTATGGCATATTTGGTTGTTGAACGTAAAATCGACTTATTGGGAATGCCTAATAACTCCGTTTCAACAACTCTGGTTACTTGTTGCTCTATCTCTTCGGCTGTCATACCAGGAGCTTTAATAATTATGTTAACCTGTGTGCTTGAAATATCAGGAAAAGCATCAATTGCTATGGTTTTCCAAGAATATGCACCAACAATTATTAACAGAATAAAAGATATTAAAACAAAAAGCCTTTGGGTTAACGAAAACCGAATAATTCTTTCAAGCATTAATCGCCTCCAAAGCCGAGTTGAATTCCATTAACAGCACTTACTGATGTTGTAAGAACTTGTTTCTGTGAGAGTTGAGTTTCTGATGTCACAAAATAATTGTCCAATTCTGAGGAAATGATTGAAACTTTCACGCTAAGCAATTCATTACCTTGTTTAATAAAAATAGAGGTTTCTCTATCCTGAACGTAAACAGAGGATTTTGGAATGATATAACTGGTCGATTGATAATGAGGAGTCACACTCAAAGATTGCCCCGGATATAACTGACAGTTTGGCAAAATGTTTTCACTCCATAAATTGACAAACATACCTGATGAGATATTTTCGACCTCAGAAATTTGGAGCTTACATTCCTTATAAGAAACTGAGTGAAGTTCTTCTGCCTGAGAATTGGATGCTTTGATTTTTAAGCGTAATGCTTGATCAGGAATAATTTTTACCAGTAATTTCTCAGCCTCACTCAAGTCATTTGCCTGTGCTTGCATCAAAATCCCCGATATCGGAGCCTTGAGAATGACAGAGTCCTCACCTGTTGTTTCAATCAGTTCCGCAAAATGTTTTAAATGTCCGTATTCAATTTTTGCGTCATTATATTGCTTAACAATTGCAAACCACTTTTCACTATTGATACTTTTGTTTTGATAGAGTTTTAAATTATTCTTGTATCTCTGTTGACTGAGTTCAAACAAAGATTTGTGTGAAGCTAACATTTCCAGAAAATAATGAACCTCACTTCCTGATAACTTCATAATTTTTGTTCCTTCAGTGACTTTTTTACCATTTTCGACTAATAATTCTATTAACTGCGGATTGAATGGCGAAATCACTTGATAAGATTCATTTGGCTTAGTCGTGACAATTGCTTTTAGAGGGTAACCTTTATAACTATCACTCTTCTCTATTTTAGAAAACGAAAGTTTTAAGTCTCCTAATTCACTGATTGATATTCCTTCGGCTGAAGAAAAATTTGTGGCAAAGAATAAAACCATTAATAATAGTTTTGCTTTTAGCATGTGAAAGACACCCCTGTAATTTTGACTGACTGAAATCATAAAACAACACCTATAACTTGATTTTGCATAGCCTGATTTTTGTATATTAATAATTGATTAAGATTATGACTGTTTAAGTCTTCTTGAAGGTCAATGACTCTTTGAAAATATAAATCTCGCTCAATTTCATTACTTGATTTTAAAGATGTGAGTTTGTTTAAAATTTGTTGAGCATTTTTCGATTTTTCTTCCAATAATTGCTGTTTAGATAATAAGAAAGCATGCTCATTGATTAATTCCTTAAGCTTTAGTGTGAGGTCATCCTTCAATTTTTTATAATCACTTGTTAACTGGCTTTGCTCTTGTAACCAAGT
>JAGRJP010000279.1 GCA_020442665.1 Lysobacterales bacterium | reverse complement strand
AAATACAACGAGCGTATTAAAGTCAATGATGCCAATTGTTCTGATGTTGAAATTATTGATGCCTTTGAACAAATTGAAAAGAACCTTAATGGAGTCACACTCAGCTATTTTGAGTATGCAACTTTGGCTGCATTGATAATATTCAGAAGTCGATCTGTTGATATAGCGATTCTGGAAGTTGGACTGGGTGGACGACTGGATTCGGTGAATGTTGTGGATGCCGATTGTGCGATTATCACTACCATTGATATCGACCATGTTTCATGGTTGGGAGATAATATTGAGTCTATCGGCTTTGAAAAAGCAGGAATCATGCGACCCGGAAAGCCTGCGATCTATGGGGATCAAAATTGTCCAAATTCTATTATCAATCATGCGAAATCAATTGGTGCGAACCTTTTTTTTGTTGATAAAGAAATAACAGTCGGTGAAATTAATTTGCAAGGGGACTATCAATTTAAAAACGGCAGAACAGCTATCACCGCATTGCATGAATTATCAAATCAATTATTAATCAGGCAAAAGCATATTGATGAAGGATTAAAACATATACAAATCAATGGAAGGTTACAAAAACTTCAATCCAATCCTGAAATTATTGTTGATGTTTCGCATAATGAACAAGCAGCCAAATCTTTATTGGACTGGTTGACGAAAAACCCAGTAAAAGGCAAGACTATTGCAGTTTTTTCGGTTTTGGCTGATAAGAATCCAAAAAATTGGGTTCATTTTTTTAGAAACACGATTGATATGTGGTTTATTTCGCAAACAACTTCTGAACGTGCGATGCCGAAACAAGAGCTGTTAAAAACATTATCAGAATCTGCACAATTGATTTGTTCATTTAGTACCATTTCCGAGGCATTCACTCATGCTGTTGAAGCCACTGATGAAAACGACAGAGTGTTGGTTTTTGGCTCATTTTATACGGTAAGCGAAGCTATGAATGCTTATGCAGGTTGATTTGCATTGCCACACAACATGTTCAGATGGTGAGTTGACTCCTGATGAGATTATCAAATTAGCAAAGCAAAATAATGTCAATATTCTATCCATCACTGATCACGATAATGTTGATGCTTATAGTCAAATTTCAAAACTATCAGATGATATTCAGTTAATTCCCGGGATTGAATTTTCAACTCAATGGCAGAAATGTTCGGTACATATTGTTGGTTTGAATATTGATATTAAGAATTCAAAATTACTATCAGCAATCAATTCCCAAAAGGAATCAAGGATACAAAGAGCAAAGAAAATTTCTGCAAAACTTGAAAAAGTCGGACTTAAAAATTCCTACGAGAAATTGAGCGAAAACAACAACAGACAGATTGGCAGACCTGATTTTGCTAATTTGCTGGTGGAACAAGGAATTGTTGAAAATCATCCTCAAGCGTTTAAGAAATATCTGGGGAGTGGAAAACCGGGAGATATTAAAAATCTTTGGCTAGAACTTAAAGATATTATCGCTGTAATCCTTGAATCCGGCGGAGTGCCGGTTTTGGCTCATCCTTTGCATTACAA
>JAGRJP010000278.1 GCA_020442665.1 Lysobacterales bacterium | reverse complement strand
AATTCAGCCGCAATGAGCTATACACATTGTTGGCAAACGTTATTCTAAAAAAATTAAAGGGAATTAATGTTTAATAAACTTAATAGTATCTTGAAAATTATTATTAAATAGGTTTAAAAAATATACTCCGGAATTTAGATCGGTAATGTCGATACTTTTGTTTGCGATTCCAGAACCTACTATTTTTCCATTTAGGTCAAAAATCTTATAATCTAATTCATTTTTATGTTGATAGCTCAAATATAAGATATTATAAGAAGGGTTGGGATATACAGTTATTTCGGTAGATGTAATAAAATTTGTAATGTTTAAAATTGCTGAATAATCAAATGCTTTTGTAAAACCTTTTGGGTTGTTTATTTCAATGCGATTTCCTCCAATGAGGGTTTTTGTGCCATCAGAGGTTATGTCGGCGTGGCCTTGTGCAGTTTCATCGCTAGATTGATTTATTATTTGGTCACCTTTTTGAATCCATTGGTTATTTTCAAAAGAGTAAAAGGCTGCATAAGAAAATTCTTGATTGGCACCGTCTTCGGCAGTTGCAAAAATAAATTCATTGCCATCTTGACTTAATTGCAGTGTCTGACCGAAGCGGCTGAAAAATGTAGTGAAAATGAAATCGTTTTGAAGTATCCAATCATTATTGGAAAAATCGAATATTGCAATAGCCCCATTCCCAGAACCATCCTCATTATCCCAACCACATACGATTCTGTTGCCGTTTCCAGATATGTCAAATCCTTCACTCACCCGATATCCATTATTTGGCTGTATAGTATTACCTGTTTGCTGCCAGGTTCCATTTGAAAAATCAAATACTTTTAGACTCCACAACTCGCTAGGATCAAAATGTTCAATAACTAATCGGTCGCCACTATCAGATAAACCGAATACATTACCAAAGTTTCCTGAAAAATAATCGCCCTTGAGAATCCAGTCTGTGCCTTGCAATTCTAGAACGCCCACGCTTTGATCTCCTAAGTTTGCCGATATTGCTATGGTATTTCCATCTAGAGAAAATTCCATATTTAAAATTCTACCATTACTTGGCAAATTTGGGAAAGTTATTAGCTGTCCAACTTGCTGCCAATTATTGGCCATAAAATCATAAACCTTCAGCCCTTCTCGACCCCCAACAGCTATACGATTTCCGTTAGAAGCCATTTCGACTGTGTGTCCAAATTGTTGGTCTGCCATTTCACCTTCTAATGTTTGACCCAACTGTTGCCACTGCCCATTGTTCAATTCGTAAACTATTGCCACTCCAGCAGTAGCCATATTGTTTACTTCTCTTTTATCTATGCCTACCACAATTCTGTTGCCATCATCGCTTATAGCAACAGTGTCTCCTGTGCCATCGTTGTCAACAGCCGCAAGTATTGTGTTTCCTATCTGAGTCTGAGAGATTGCTATTGTATGATAACTTGAAAAACAAATTATAAATAGTTTAATGAGTATAATTTTAGCCTTCATAGTATTTTAAATTAGATGTCCTCTATTAATAATCGAATAAAATTACATATGTCATCAACTAATCTAAGATAATCTTACATATTGAATTTTGGGTAGTTTAATTTAATGTTTGCCAACGTGTTCGTGTATGGCTAGTTGTGTGATTCGTTTAGTAAGATAGCAAAAAAACGGAATAGGAGTAGAGTGGAATTCGCTAGAATTCCGCGAGGGCTCTTTACACACTATTGGCTATACACGTTGTTGCCTGCAGTTATTCTTTTAAAAATCCGTGTTTGAATATTTTTGGTTTTATTTTATCAGCTAAAGAATTAAGTTTTCTTCTTAATTCACTAATAAACTCCATATATATTTCATCATCGCTTCTAGAGTTCATTCTGCCTTTATCGTTTCGACCTTGAAAATACTCACGAATATCATATAAACTTGCATTAACATTTACATTAGGTTTACTATGATAATATTTCCAAAGTTCTTTGCCGGTATCAAAAACTTGATTTGCTTCGTTTGAAAACTCTCTTTTTACATTTTTATTTATTCCATTGCCAAATAAATCAGTTTTATTTTCAATTTTAATTTTGCCTTTTATAAAGTCCGTCATAAAATGACTTTCAAAGCGTTCTTTTGCATTTACTTCTTCTTCTGTAAACGGGATCCAATGATTTGTTCCAAAACTGTTCGAAATGTTATTACTGAAAAGAGTATGTGTTAAACAATCATTTTGAAATTCAGTATCCTCTTGCCATCCAATATCAGGCCATAAAAACTGGTCTCTATCATTTAGCCAATTAGCATCAATTATTCTTCGAACCGTGTAGTAGATGGATGTTTGTATAAGATTATCTTTTGATGTTTGCCAATTATGATTTGAAGCAGGTACTTTCATGAATGGCTCACCGAATCGTACAAGCCTTTGATTTTGGAAATCACTTCCGACACCGATTATGGTAGCTATTGATTCGGAATTTGTTTTTCTAAAAGTTTTAACCCAATCATTAATAAATTTTAGATTGTCATAAGCCCAGATATTCTTTATTCCTATAAAATCTTTGTTTTTGTCATATACATCGGCTTCAATGAACTCAAATTTCTCTTCTTTTTTAGTGTCCCAAATAAAAAAACCAATTGGAAATTCTCCACTTACGTTATCAAATGTCTTAGCAGGACTCAAAAATAATTTTTCGAGCTTAGCCTTGTAGAAGTTTCTGAAATCCAAAAAACGTGGTGCTTGCAAATTTTTCAAAGTTGAAAAATTTGCAAGCACCACGTGAGGTATTTCAAAATATATTCTTGTTAAAAATTGAATATACATTTCTCGTTTTGTATATCCCATTTTATCCGAATATTTTTTATGAATATTGCTTTCAGCAACTCCTTTTCTGCCTTCACCAATTCTATTGTCAGCTTCTGCGTATGGTGGATTAATATAGATTATTAATTTTTTTCTTTTTTCTGCATCATTAATAATATCAAATAGGCTATCGGGTATTTTTCCATTTTTTGATTTGGGAGAAAAATCATCATTCAAAAAATCAAATTGAAATACATGTTTTTCTAATAAATTAGCTCCATGTTCAATACGTTCATGCATAACATTAATGTCTGCTTGGTCTAACGTACTAGCATAAATATTGTATTTATTGGTTAAACCTGCTAAAAGATTACCTGTACCAGCAGCGCAATCCCAAATGTAAAACTCATCTTGCCAGTTTTCACCTAAAAAATCGGTTAAGTATTTTTGTGATAGTTCTACCCACATTCGAGGAGTAAAAAAGGCTCCTTTCCGTTCTCTGATATCTTGTGGCACCAATAAATCTCTTCGTTCAATAATATAGTCTTGGAATTCTTTTAGTGGAGGACGTTTATAAAGTTTCCAAAATTGTAGATAAGTGTCCTTATTTTTAATGTTTACTGTTGCATCAAACATTTGCTTGATGTTTTCTTTAGCTATTTTATACCCTTGATTTTGATAAACTACAAATAAGCTATCTCTTATTGTGAGATCGTCTTCAATGTTTTGAGTATCATTATCATCAACAAAAAGATCGGCCAAATAAAAATCGCTATCTAAGATATTTGCTCTTTTGAGTTCTTCCCAATTAACACCAATAATTGGTTTTACAATTTCTAACCATCTTAAGTAAATTGGAATAAAATTGTTCTTGTCAATCTTAATTTTACTTTTTGTTGTAGCTTTTGCTATGTTGTTTTTAATGAAATTTTTGAGAATTTTTTCGTCCTTTTGGTAATCAAAAACATAAGTTTTAATTTTTAAAATAGCCTTTATCCGTTCTTTAATGTATTTAAATTCTTTCGTTTCATGATTACTTGGAGTCACATTCCAATTAAAGTCATTTAGGTAGAAAATATCTTGAATGTTTATATAATCGACAAAAGCAATTTTTTTGAAATCAAAAGCTCCCAAGAATGCAGGAGGCAAGGTTTTGTCAAAAGTTCTTGCCTTTCCAATAGTTAAAATTAGTTGAACAAACATTGTGGGTATGTCGTAGTTGCCTGTTTTTGCTTCAGCCCAAAGTAACGGAGTTCTACCAAATAGGTCACTTTGCTTAGGAAAAACAGTAAAATCTATATTGCCTAAAATTTCGGTGGTATCAAATAGTTTAAACCAGTCTACGCCAACTTTATTCTTTAGTTCTTCCTCTCTAATGTTTTTATACTTCATCTTATGTTTAGGCTCTGTTTTGTTCAGTTATAATTGCTGGCAACGGTTTTGTGTATGGCTCGTTG
>JAGRJP010000028.1 GCA_020442665.1 Lysobacterales bacterium | reverse complement strand
AAAGCATCATGGCATCAATTAAACCGCCTGATTTGATGATTTATCTCAAATGTTCGATTCCAACCATTCGCAAAAGGATAAAAATTCGTGGTCGTAAGATGGAACAAGATATTCCTTTGAGTTATCTCAAGCGATTACACAATCTTTATGAAAACTGGATTGGTGATTATAAACTCAGCAAATTATTAGTGCTGGAATCGGATAAACTCGACTATGTTTGTGACTTGATAGACCGACTGGATGTGATGCAACAAATCGAATCATTGCTACCAAAACTAACACGCTCGTAAACTATTCTAGATATTCTGACAATTCACTTTCAAAGTATTGTAGAGCATTTCTGATTGGTAATGGAATTCCACCTCCATGTGCACACAGCGAGCCCTGCTGTAAGGTGTCTAATAAATCATCCAGTAATTCTTTCGATATTTTTTCTTTGTTTTCAATGGCTTTACTGATTAATTCTTCACCACGTTTCGTGCCTAAACGACAAGGGAAGCACTTGCCACAACTTTCATAAGCGGCAAATTCAAAGAGATGATGCAAGTATACAATCATAGGAAAAGATTCGGGAATAGAAACAACCGAAGCATGACCGAGCAAAAACCCTTGCGAAGCAAAAGACTCAAAGTCCAACGTTAAATCTTTCACCTTTTCAATCGGAACAATTCCGCCCAGTGGTCCGCCGATATGCAAGGCTTTGACAGGTTGCTTAAAACCACCACCGCATTTTTCAATGACATCATATAATGAAGTTCCCATTTCAACTTCGTAAATTCCCGGTGAGTTGAAGAAAGAATCCAGCGAAACTAATTTTGTGCCTTTGGATTTATCTGTTCCTAATCCGCTGTAAAATTCTCCACCTTTGGCAACAATTGAATAAAGGCTTGCAAGAGTTTCGACATTGTTAACAACAGTCGGTTTGTTAAACAAGCCTTGTTGAGCAGGAAAGGGCGGACGAGTACGGACTTCTGGTCTTTGACCTTCAATCGAGTTGATGAGTGCGGTTTCTTCACCACAAATATAAGCACCTTGTGCATTAATGACTTTAAATTTGAAGTTATCTAGCAGGTTAAGTTTGTGTATTTCATCGATCGTCTTTTGGATAATTTGTATCGCTTCGGGATATTCAGCCCGAATGTACAATATTCCATATTCTGCGCCAACAATATAAGCCGACAACATGATTCCGAAAAGAACAGAATAGGGTTGTTTCTCCAAAAGATAACGGTCGGAATAAGCACCAGGATCACCTTCATCAGCATTGCAAATAATGAATTTTTTATCAGATTCAGCATCTTTTGCCGATTTCAGTTTAATTGCAATCGGAAAACCGGCTCCACCACGTCCTCGAAGTTGTGAGACTGAAATTTGATGCAGAAGTTGTTCTTTGCCTAATTTTTGGGCTTTGTTAAAAGTATCGGCAAAATCTATATTATTGATAGGCGAAGAGGTTAGAACAACCTCTCCTAAATTTCCAACATTGTATTTATCAACTTCAGGTTTGCAATTTTCTGAAAACAAATTCTTGATTTGTTCATGATTTAATCCCGAATAATTCTTTCCTTGATAATGAAAAGCATTGTTTTCATGACAACGACCCAAACACGTCATGTGTCCGATTTCATTGTCCTCAAAAGTTTCCAGCAATTGATTTTTAAGTTTCTCTTGTGTTCCAGCACATAGACACGCAGAACCATTGCAGATATAAATTTTTTTATCCTTATTTTCATCCCGCAAAAAATCATAGAAACTAACAGCACCTGCGACTGAAGCTTTGCCTATCAAAAAGTCTTTGGCAATATTATTTATATCAGAATCAGATTTTGATATTTCCTCAAATAGATTCTTCTCAAGACCTTTTCTGGCAGATAATTCGGATAAATTTTTTGACATTTGAAGATGCTGATTTTATTATCAAATTACAATTATACAGGAACGTCCGTTGCCTCACAATAAAATCCAACACTCAAAAATATCCAGATTCAAAAACAATGAAATTGAAACTGTTGATGATTTAGTTGCAGTTGAATTGCCTTTGGAAATCCGCTTGGGTTACGCTGATCAATTTACAACCCTAGTCATAACCATGTGCAGTCCGGAAGATATTGAAGATTTGGTTTACGGTTATTTGTATTCCGAAGGAATTATCATCCATATCAATCAGGTAGAAAATATTGAAGTTTTTGATGCTGAATTCGGTTTAGTCGCTGAAGTGAGATGTACGGAAGATGTTGAAATTGAAAAGCATCTATCAAAAAGGCAGAGTGTGTCGCATAGTAGTTGCGGAGTTTGTGGCAAAACAGAAATTGATACAATCATCGCTAAAAATTATCCAAAAATCTGCAAACAACCTTTATTATCATCGAGCCAAATTTTCGCTCTTTCCCAACAAATGAAACAACAGCAAGGGGCATTTCAACAAACCGGAGGAGTTCATGCTTGTGCGTTGTATAATGAAAAAGCTAATTTATTGAGTGTAAAAGAAGATATCGGCAGACATAATGCTTTGGACAAACTCATTGGCGAATCACTTGTAAAAGGCTTGTTACCACTAAGCAAAAATATCATTCTACTCAGCGGTCGTGTGAGCTACGAAATGATTCACAAATCTTTAATGTCAGGAGTTTCACACCTCGTCGCGATTGGTGCACCATCGTCATTAAGCATTGAACTGGCAAAAGTTAACAACTTGCATTTATATGGTTTTGTAAAAAACGATTCGTATAATGTTTATTGTTAGTAGGTTTTGGGTTATTGTGTTCAAATATCTGATTCAAAAGTTAAACAGGAGGACGATATGCGAATTTTACAACTGGCTTTATTCGGTTTATTATTAACGCAGAGTTTGTTTGTAGATGCACAAGATGAGTTGATAATAGAGGAGAATCAGGCTCAATTGTTGTTAGACGATGTGCAAAATGACATCAATGAACTTGATGAAACTCAAGCTGCAAAAATAAAAGAAATGAATGAAGAAATCAAGAGGGAGAATGATCAAATCAATAAAGAGAATGAAATTATCAGAAATATGCAAAGGGAATCTGATGCTTTGCAGCAGCAAATGAAAACCCTGCAAGAGGGCAGGAAGCCCAAAGATGATCCTGATAGTGATGATAATCTCAATTAAATTATTTTCATCACTTCAAGTTAGTGATAGTAAATACTTAGGTCCCACAAAATGTTTGATAGGAAAAATCATATTCAGGAGCAGTATCCTGATATTTATGGGTTTTTGTGGTCATTTCATACGGTGATCTGAGAACTGATAAAAATTCATTCACTTTTTCGGTACTTTGGTTTTCTTCAACGTCTTTTAACACAGTTTCAACATGATGATTTCGTGGAATAACCAAAGGATTATTTCTTTGCATGATTTTCGTAATTTCCTCATGAGATTGGCTGTTTTCTTTCAGTTCACTTTTCCAATCATCACGCCATTGGTTGAGAACATCAGGAATCATTTGCTCGTTGAGTGAGCTGAGAGAGTGAAATGTTTGTGTATAATCCAGTTTATTTTGCTGCATTAACGACAATAAATCGTTTGAGAGTTTGACCGTTGCATTTGATGATTTATTAAATCCGAGTTTATTCGCCATCATATGATTGAAGGCTGTTTCGTACTTATCTGCATAGGACTTCAAAACAGGCATGATGGTATCAATCGCTGTTTTTTCGTCCTTATCAATTAGTGGAATGAAACATTCAGCTAAACGAGCCAGATTCCAGTGAGCGATATTTGGTTGATTGCCAAAAGCATAACGACCATTCTTATCAATTGAGCTGTAAACGGCTGACGGATGATAAACGCCAAGCATGGCACAAGGTCCGTAATCAATGGTTTCTCCTGAAAGTAGGGTGTTGTCAGTATTCATCACACCATGGATAAAACCAACACGCATCCATTGAACGATTAACTGAACTGTTTTACCAATAACTTGTGAATAAAGTTCAAGATATTTGTTGGGACTGTTGATATCAATTTCGGGATAATGACGGGAAGTAGTCAGATTGACAAGCTGTTCCAGTTCTTCATACATACCTCTGGCTGCAAAATACTCAAAAGTCCCAACCCGAAGATGCGATGTTGCCACTCGTGTCACAATTGCTCCGGTTGTTTCTTGTTGGCGATAGAGAGGCTCTCCTGTAGCTACAACGGCTAATGTTCGTGTTGTAGGAACACCCAAAGCGAACATGGCTTCGGACATAATGAATTCTCTCACTGCGGGTTTGATAGCGCATTTACCATCACCATTGCGGGAAAATGGTGTCGCTCCGGAACCTTTGAGATGCAATTCCTGAATTTGACCATCACTATTGCGAATCTCACCAAGCAAATGAGCACGACCATCGCCTAAATGTGGATTAAAATGACCAAACTGATGCCCGGAATAAGCCATTGCCACAGGTTTTGAGCCTGCAAACAGCTTCTTCCCGGAAAAATATTGTGCTTGTTCTGTTGGTGTCAAGTTTAGCCCCAGTTCTGTTGCCAGAGATTGATTCCACATCAATATTTGCGGGTTTTCAATTCTTTCGGGTTTAGCTGACGCGGAAAAGTTTTTTCCCAAGTCAGCATAATAACTATGTAATTTAATGTTCATTGAGATTTTAGTTTGTTTTATTTTATCAAATAGATTGGGGCTAATTTGAATTTTAGGTATATTAATTTTGTTATTTTAATTGAGTAATCCTCAAAAGTGTTAACTAATTAACCTTAAGTTCATTTTCAATTCGATATAATTCCCAACACTATTAAAACTATAGAGGCTTAATATGTATAAAACTAATTATTACCGATTTTTTATATTTTTTATAATTATCACATTGATGAGTAGTTGCGCTACTTATGATCCTTACACTGGTGAAAAAAAGGTCAGTAAAAGTACAACCTATGGTGTTGCAGGGGCTGTAGTTTGCGGAATTATTGGTGCCACTAAAGATAGTAAGCATGCGAGAAATGCCGCATTAGGATGTGGTGCTATTGGTGCAGGAATTGGCGCTTATATGGATTCACAAGAAGCTGAACTGAGAAGGGAATTGGAAGGTTCTGGTGTTAGAGTTGTTCGCCAAGGAAATCAGATTCAATTAGTAATGCCGGGTAATATCACATTCAATACCGATGAATACTCTATAAAGGCTAACTTCTATCCAGTTTTGGATTCTGTGGCAAAAGTATTATACAAATATCGTGATACTAATTTAGAAATTACTGGTTATACTGATTCAGTAGGAACCAAAGATTATAACATGAGATTATCAGAGAATCGTGCAGCAAGTGTTAAGCATTATCTTGCTAGCCGGTCAGTTGACGCACAAAGATTAAAAGCTTTCGGACAAGGAGAGTTATACCCTATTGCTGATAATATGACTGAATCTGGCAGGCAACAAAACCGAAGGGTTGAATTATATATCACTGCAGTTCAATAGGTTTACTATATTCATTAGGGTCGAAGTTGTATTTAATTATTTCCTTTGACCCTCTAATTTAATTTAAAAACCTCAAATTATTCCAATCTTTTAATACTCTTTTTTCAATTTTTACAAAAACACATATTTTGTATAAAAAAAAGATCAATTTTGCTATAGTTGTCAGACTTATATAAGTGAAAATGATTTATGTTGTTATTAAAACGATTGGTTCTTTTTGTAGTGGCTGTGGCGGTAATTGTAATGGCTGTAGCGGTGAGTGGTTTGAATACCGAAAAAGTGACAATAAATTTGTATTTTTTTCAGTTTGAACTGACGCTAGGATTTGCTTTAATTATTGCGTTAATAGGAGGTTTATTGACTGGATTATTGATGTCATTATTTCAATTTTATATGCCGTTAAAGTCAGAAATCAGAAAGCTATCTCGCAAAAATTATCAACAAGAAAAGTTAAATCTTGAACAGAAAAGACTGGAACAAATAGACGCAAATGATTGAAACTATTAGTTTTATTCTGTCTGCATTAGTCGGAGTGATGATTGGAATCAATCTCAATCGTCTCAAAATTGAACGAAAAAGTCATAAACAATTGGAAAAGCTGAATCACAGTTATTTCAAAGGTTTGAACTACTTACTCAATGATGATTCAGAAAAAGCCATTGATGTTTTTATTGAATTGGCAAAATCATCTTCCGAAACATTTGAACCTCAACTCGCATTAGGAAATTTATATCGAAGAAAAGGCGAAGTTGATAAAGCCATAAAATTGCATCAATCTTTGATTTCTCAACCCAATTTGACTGAAGATTATCGCACGAAAGCACTTTTAGCGATGGGAAAAGATTACATGAGTGCTGGACTTCTGGATCGGGCAGAAGTACTTTTTACTGAGTTGGTAGAAATAGAAGCCTACACTCCTGAAGCGTTATATGCATTATGCGATGTTTATCAACAGGAACAGGACTGGAGTGAAGCCATCAAAGCGGCAACTCGTTATGAGAATGTCTCGGGAAGGAAAATGAGCGGTGATATTGCTCATTTTAATTGTGAATTGGCTGAAATTAGCTATGCAAATGGTAACGTCAACGAGGCGAATGCATATCTGGATGCGGCTCTTTCCATTGACTCCAAGTGTGTGCGCGCCAAACTCATGCAAGCCTGTGATTTTCAGAAAAATAAAAAGTGGAAGAAAGCGATTGAGGCTTATCATAAAGCTTTGGAGTTTGATGATGTTTTTGCTTCCGAATATCTCAACGATATGTCGTATTGCTATAGCATGTTGAAAAAATGTAGTGAGTTTCAACAATTTTTGATGGAATTCATCAAATCTTATCGGGGAATTACTCCTGTGCTGGTTCTTGCTGAAATGTATAAAAAGTTCGATGGAATTGATGCGGCGGAAAAATTTGTTGAAGAACAATTAGTTGAAAAACCATCAGTTCGTGGTTTGGATTTACTTTTAAAACTCAACCTGGAAAAGAATAATGATGATGGTAGCAATATCACTAAGTTCAAAGTTCTGGAGAAACTGGTTAATAGTTTGCTTGAAAAAAAACCCAATCACCGCTGTCGCAAATGTGGTTTTGGTGCTAAGAACCTGCATTGGCAATGCCCTAGTTGTAAAAGTTGGGGTACGGTAAAACCAATTTATGGTTTAGAATCGGAATAATATCAATGTCAATCTGGCTTCAGTCTTTGTTATTGTTTTTAGCAAATATTGTGTTACTTTCACTTTACCTGCACTTAAGTCATAAATACCATTGGTTTGATCATCCAAACGAAGAAAGAAAACTTCACAGTGTTTCAAAACCGACATCAGCTGGTCTGGTATTCATGATTTCATTACCTTTTTTTATTTATTTTGGGAAATGTATTGAATCCAATATTTCCTTAGTTTCATCATTAGGTTTATTGCTGTTTATTGTATTGGGTGCTTTTGATGACTTTTTCCATATTTCGGTGAAAATTCGTTTGCTTTTGATTACAATCTTTTCACTAGTTCTGGTCTATACAATAATTTTAAGTCATGCCAATGTCTCTTATGGAATAATATTTGTTTTTGCATTAGGTGTGATTTGGTGGATGAATTTGTATAATTTTATGGATGGAGCCGATGGAATGGCAGCATTACACGCATTAGTAACTCTGATTGGATATTTGGTATTATTTATGAATTCAGAAATTCAATCGGTTAATATTTTACTTATTTTGACGATAGCGAGTTTATCTGCTTTTCTGATATTTAACTTTCCTAAATCTAAGATGTTTATGGGCGACTCAGGAAGTTTGTCTGTATCTTTTTTAGTTGCAACGATAGCATTATACGGAATTTCAAAACAAGTTTTCGATGAAATAGTTGTCATAACCTTTCACTTAACATTTATCGTCGATGCCACTTTAACTTTATTCACTCGTTTGAAATTTAGACATAAAATTTCTCAAGCTCACAATCTGCATTTATTTCAATCAATGATAAATACCGGTCAAATGCCTCATTATAAAGTTTCGCTGATTTATGCTTTTGTGACTTTGATAAATGTTTCAATTGCATTAATAATGCACTTATCAGAGTTTGAAATAAGAATTCGGGTGTTTGTATTGTTGTTTCAAATGGTCGTTTTAAGTATATTCTGGTTTAATTTTTATCAAAAAACGAAATTCCAACGCTTTCGCCAGTAAAATAAAGACATGAATATTTTTCACCCCAGATTCGCAGTTGTTCTCCATGATTTATTCATGACCTGGTCGGCATGGATGTTGAGTTATGTGATTCGTTATAGTGTCTGGGTCGATTCACCTGAACTCAGTTGGTTTAATTATGAATTTGCCACAGTCATACTCGTTCAGGGAGTCATTGCCTATTACTTTAATCTTTATCGAGGACTTTGGAGATTTGCCAGTGTTCCTGATTTGATAAATATTGCCAAATCGGCAGTTGTTGGAACATTTATCATCGCTTTTATCATGTTTTTGGTTCATCGAGCCGATGGAGTGCCTCGTTCTGTATTGTTGATGTATCCTTTTATATTGATGGTACTTTGGGGAGTTCCCCGTTTGACTTATCGTATGTTTAAGGATTTAACTCTGCACATTAATAATTCTGAAAAACAAAGAGTTTTGCTTGTTGGAGCTGGTCGATTAGCAGATATGTTTATCCGCCACGCCCATGCTTCGGCATTATATGAAGTTGTGGGAATTGTCGATGATGAAAGAAATTACAAAGGCTCAAATCTTAGAGGAGTTAAAGTTCTAGGGGGAGTTGCAGATATTGAGAAAATTTGTAAAAAGCGTGAAGTTCGTGCGATAGTTGTGACTAAAGAAAATATTTCAGCATCAATGATGAAAGAGGTGGTTGACAATAGCATGACGAGTAATTGTCAATTACTAACTTTGCCAAATTTGGATAAAATTACAGAGAAAGGTTTTGAAATCAGCCATCTGACACCGGTAACCATTGATGATATTTTGGGTCGAGAAAAAGTTTCGATTGATTGGTCCAATGTTGCAAAAGCCGTTCAAGGGAAGTCGGTTCTTATCACAGGCGGAGGTGGTTCGATTGGTTCGGAATTGGCAAGACAATTGGCTCAATTGGATTTGAAAAAATTGTGCATTCTGGATCATTCAGAATTTAATCTTTATCAAATTGACAGAGAATTAAGCAATAAAAACAACGACTTAATTATTACAAGTTTGTTAGTGAATGTAACTGATAAAGCACATCTTCAGCAAATCTTTTCAACGATTAAACCGGATATCGTTTTTCATGCAGCTGCCTACAAGCATGTTCCATTATTGGAAAAAATGCCTTGTGAGGGTTTTATCAATAATGTTATCGGTACTAAGAACATTGTTGACACATGTCATGAGTTTAACGTTGAAAAAATGGTTTTGGTTTCGACCGATAAAGCGGTGAACCCATACAATATCATGGGTGCGACCAAGCGAATTGCAGAAATGTATTGCCAATCAAGGAACAAAAAATCAAACACCGATTATGTGATTGTCCGTTTCGGAAATGTGTTGGGATCGGCAGGAAGTGTTGTTCCATTGTTCAAAGAACAAATTGCCAAAGGTGGTCCTGTCACTGTAACCCACGAAGAAATGACACGTTATTTCATGACCATCACAGAGGCTTGTCAACTGATTGTTCAATCAATGGTATTGGGTTCCAATGGTGATATTCATGTTCTGGACATGGGAAAACCCGTGAGTATTCTGAGTCTGGCGAATCGTATGATTAGTTTATCCGGCAAAATTCCTGAGGTAGATATTAAAGTTGAAATTACCGGATTGCGTCCCGGTGAGAAAATGCATGAACAACTTTATTATGATGTTGAACAGCTCAAACACACCAGTCACAACAAAATTTATCACCTTCAATCAACAATTAAACATTCAGAAAGTTATGAAAAATTGTTGAATCAGGCGATCACGCAAGCCATTCAATTTCAGGATGTCGATTTGACGCAAACGATTAAAAAACTAGTTCCTGAATTTGTTCATCAACCCCATTTAAAAATTGTCGAAAATAATAATTAAGCATGAAAAAAATAAGTAAAGCAGTCTTTCCTGTTGGAGGCATGGGCACACGTTTTCTGCCTGCAACCAAATCTATTCCTAAAGAAATGTTGCCCATCATTGATAAACCTCTGATTCAATACGCAGTTGAGGAAGCCATAGAGGCCGGTGTTAAAACATTAATTTTTATCACTAGTGCCAGTAAACACGCCATTAGTGATCATTTTGATCCAAAACCATTACTCAGACAAAAGTTTACCGATGAAGGTAAAACTGAACTGGTCGATAAATTGGATACTCTAACCACGCAAATCACTCGTGTATTTATTCCACAAGGTGAACCTTTAGGGTTGGGTCATGCTGTTTTGCAGGCTAAAGAAGTGGTTGATGATGAGTATTTTGTGGTCATTCTTGCGGATGATTATATTAAGCCTGAAAAAGGAGTGAATGCCACCAAACAATTGATTGATGCCAGCATAAAATATGATGCCAGCGTGATTTCTGTTGAAGAGGTAACAGATGACAGAGTTTCCAGTTATGGAATTGTTGATGTAGGAAATAATGAATCCGATGTTAATTTGATTCAATCCATTGTTGAAAAACCAAAATTAGAAGATGCACCGAGTAATTTGGGCGTAATTGGACGTTATGTTTTATCACCTGAGATTTTTGCACTGTTGGAAGAAACCCAATGTGATAAGAGTGGTGAAATCCAACTCACGGATGCATTAGCAAAGCTATTAGATAAACCAAATAATCTGTATGCTGCTACTTTAAAAGGAAAACGCTATGATTGCGGCCATAAACTCGGTTATGTTCAAGCGACCATTGATTCCGCATTAGATGATAATTCCATTTCGAAACAAGTTGCTGATTTTATTCATAAGTTGTAAATTATTCAGGATATTTGAAATTTTTTAATAAAACATAGGTCTTAATGACATTAGTAGTTTGATTCCAATAAACGTATGAAAAAAATATTCGCAATTCTAACCCTTTTTATCAGTTTTACCAATTCAGCTTTTGCTGATAAACCCGATGCCGGTGATTTAGCACCTGACTTCACTATTTCACAGTTGGATGGCATCAATTTTAAATTGAGTGATTACAAGGGCAAAAAGAGTGTGTATCTGGTTTTCTGGAATACGTGGTGTGGATATTGTCTGAAAAAAGTTCCAAAACTAAAACAAACACAAAAAACTTTGTCTGATGATATTGTCATTATTGCTGTAAATACCACTAAAGAAGACAGTATCGAGGAAATCAATCAGTTCATTAAAAAATTTGATGTGAACTATCCGATTGCATTTGATTATGGAGAAAAGGTAACCGATTTATACAATGTCTGGGGAACTCCGACTGAATTTATCATTGATATCAACGGGGTGGTTCGCTATCGAGATGATGTTCCTGAGAAACTGGAAGATTATTTAGCTGAGTGGAACACTATTGAGAAATTGTACTCAGGATTTATCACCGCATATGAGAATATGTTTGCATTTTTTCATGGTGCAGTAAGACATTCTGCGAATGAAACAGCAGGATAAATATTCTAAAATTAATAATTCCAAACCATTGATTAAAAATAATCACTGGACAGTTGGACTCAATCGTCGGCAATTTATTAAATCCGCATCTGTTTTGGCTTTGCTAACACCTTTGTTAGCGTGTAAGCCGAAAATAATAGTTGCAGATTTAAATAACTCATCAAATCTTATCATTCAATCTTCTGAAGTTGTTGAACTTAACGAATATATTTTTACCAATAAACAACACAAAGAGCTTTTATCCGTTTATATGCAAATGTTTCCAGATGATGGAGATGGTCCCAGTGCAAAAGATTTAAACATTTTAACTTATCTGGAATGGGCTTTAACGGATGAAAGAAATAGAAAGGATGGTG
>JAGRJP010000277.1 GCA_020442665.1 Lysobacterales bacterium | reverse complement strand
CGAATTATCAACACACCGACCAGAGGACTGGGCAATCAAACACTCAACCAGATTCGTAATTGTGCCCAAATTAATCGAGTGAGTTTATGGTCTGCCGTTGAAATATTATTGAAAAATAAAACAGTTTCGGCACGGGCGGCAACCTCGCTGGCTGCCTTTATCAACATGATTGATGAGTTTGACCACAATCACGATAAAGAGCATTTGCATCCTTTGTTTGAAGATGTCATTGAACGAACCGGACTAAAAGATCATTATCAAAAAGAACCACCGGAAAAAGCTTTGACCCGTTTGGAAAATCTGGATGAATTGCTGAATGCCGCAGAGACTTTTGTTAAGTCGCAGGAAGATGATGCCATCGGTATGACCGCTTTGGCTTCTTTTCTCGCACAAGTCAGTTTAGATCAGGGCGAACGTAGCAGCGATAAAGATATTCCCTGTGTGCAATTGATGACTTTACACAGTGCTAAGGGATTGGAGTTCCCTTATGTTTTTCTGGTGGGAATGGAGCAAGGATTGTTTCCGCATCAAAATTCGATGGATGATCCTGAGAAATTACAGGAAGAACGCCGCTTGTGTTATGTGGGCATCACTCGCGCTGAAAAACAACTTTACATGACTTATGCAACTTCACGCCGGATTCGAGGACGAACTCAGGGTTGTATGCCGTCCAAATTTCTTCGAGAAATCCCACAAAAACTGGTTCATCAAATTCAGGGAAATATTTTTACCACTCAAATCAGTTATTCATCGGGATTTTCTACTCAGGAAGTCTCGCCCTATGCTCAATATTCTCCCGGTGTGATGGTGAAACATAATGTTTTTGGCGACGGAGTGGTTCTGGAACAATCAGGGCAAGGCGATTACACTCAAATCATGGTCGAATTTAAACAGCATGGTCCCAAAATACTGGCAGCCAAATTTGCCAAACTGGAACTTATCTAATTAACTTCCATATCACTTGCTTGACAATCCGGGTATATTAGTGAAAACTAATAAACGAATTATTCTAGAGTTGTTGTCATGTCTAAATTTATTATTGCTCCGTCTATTTTATCTGCTGACTTTGCTCGTTTGGGCGAAGACACACAAGCTGTCTTGGATGCCGGTGCTGATTGGGTTCATTTTGATGTTATGGATAATCATTATGTTCCAAATCTGACCATTGGACCAATGGTTTGTGAGGCTTTAAGAAATTACGGAATTACGGCTCCGATTGATGTGCATTTAATGGTTAAACCGGTGGATCGAATCATTCCCGATTTTGCCAAAGCCGGAGCTAGCATAATAACATTTCATCCCGAGGCATCAGAACATGTTGACCGTACATTAGGCTTGATAAAAGACTCCGGTTGTCAGGCGGGGTTGGTTTTGAATCCGGCAACACCTTTGAACATTCTCAATCATGTGATGGATAAACTCGACATGGTTTTACTGATGTCGGTGAATCCGGGCTTTGGAGGGCAGAGTTTTATCCCTGAAACCCTCAACAAAACCAAAGCCGTTCGCAAGTTGATTGACGAGAGTGGCAGAGATATTCGTTTGGAAATTGATGGTGGTGTCAAAGTCAATAATATTCGTGAAATCATGCAAGCCGGTGCGGATACTTTTGTTGCCGGTTCGGCAATTTTTAATACCGAGGATTACAAAGCAACTATTGATGCGATGCGTGAACAACTGCACAATTCCTAGAAGCTAATAATTCATGTTCAATTCATAATGTTGTGCTAGAATACACTCACTATGATGATTGATTTCAAATTAAAACCATTGTTAGTTGTTTTCTTGTTAATCTGTTCTTTTTCGGCATTTTCACAAACAAAAAATAACAACGAAATGAGCTTGGAAGATGCGACTGAATATGTCCGAAGCACATCCAAGGGCAAGGTTTTATCTGCCAAAACCAATATCAATGAGGGAAAAAAATCACACCGCATTCAGGTTTTGACTCCATCGGGAAGAGTTCGGGTTTATCAAATTGATGCCCAAAAATACGACAATCGAAGAGAACCGGATTCCAGCCAAAGAAGCAACTCTGGAAGCAGTTACAGTCGTTTTAGCAGACAATCTCAGTT
>JAGRJP010000276.1 GCA_020442665.1 Lysobacterales bacterium | reverse complement strand
TGTTTTCAAGGCTTCAAGAATTTTTCTTTGGGGTTGAATCATTTGGTTATAATCTTGAGTTGGATAGCCAATAATTTCTTTATTTTCCCTTGCATTTTTCACCTGGTATACAGGATCAAAATACTTCCCGTATGGAACTGTTTCTGAAATAAATATTTTTATTTTTTCATTTAGTAGTTTACTAACAATGCTCTTAATGTCTTCTAACTTTAAATCATGTTCACCCCAATAGGAAATTGCGATAATATTTCCAATATTGTTCTTTTGAATTTCAGTCTGAATTTTATTAAAAATAGAAGAATTACAGTCAGCTCTTTTTTCATATTGGTTTAACTTGCAATTTCTTAAAGTTAAATAAACTGGCACATCGTACTCTGTTCCTATATCTGCAATCATTTCATCCATTTGATCTGCATGGGAGTCTCCTATGATGAGAACGCCTTTTTTGTTTCCGTCCGGCACATCATTGATTTTACAAATTTCACTCTTAAAATTTGTTATTCTATAAATTATACCACATCGATACGGAGATTTTTGTTGTGCTGTTTTCAGCCATGTACGATAGGGTTCTTCATACCTGAATACAGCTCCATAAGTCTGAACCAGAAAAACACCTGCAAACACCAATAGTACTGATAGAATCATAACTGTAGAAAATAATTTCCTGGTCGATTTTAAGTAATGTTTGAGACGAACAGGATTTTCAACATATGTGTAAGACAAATAGGAAAGTAAAAAACTTAATATTAGAATCACTATTGCTGCTGGGGGATTTAACTCTTTGTTTAGACCGGTTACAAATAATGAAATTATCACCCAATGCCAAAGGTAAAGTGAGTAAGATAATTTTCCTACATATTGCACGAATCGATTGGATAGAAAAAAGTTGTTTATTTGTAATCGCATTATTATGCTTATTATTAAGAATGTTGATCCACATGCAATTATTGATTGCCAGCCTGGAAAGGGTGCTTCTTTGTCGAAGAAGAAAGTCAGTACTATGATAATGAGTAAAATAAAAACTAATAATTTCCAAAAAATATTATATTTCTTAATCTTGAATTTATCAGTTAATAGAAAAGCTAGTATCCCAAGGTAAAACTCCCAAATTCTCATTGGTAGTAAATAAAAAGAGGTTTTTGGAGAAACAGATAAAACTTCGTAACCTAAATAAAGCGAAATAATTGCAGTAATAGATAAAAAAACTACAAATCTTTTATTCTGTCTTTTGCTAAAAATAATCAGTATAGCAAAAAATATATAGAATTGTTCTTCAACGCCCAGACTCCATGTATGGAGTAGCGGTTTAGTTATTGCTTTATCGAAATAAGATCCTTCAATCCAGAACAGAATATTTTGAATATAAAAAGTTTGTCCTATTAGGGATTTTGCATAATTTTTTAACAAATGAGGCTCTAATAAAAAGTAGGCAACTATTGTAGTAATCAGAATTATTAATAGGTAAACAGGGAAGAGTCTGCGTATCCGTTTAATCCAAAACTCCTTAAAAGTATTTTGCCTTGAGATTAGAGGGAATAAATAACTCCTTGAAATAACAAAACCGGAGATTACAAAAAATATATCAACACCTATAAATCCGCCAGTTATTGAATCAGGGAACAAATGAAAGAGTAAAACACCCATAACTGCAATTGCTCTTAGGCTGTCAATTTCACTTATGTATTTGCCACTATTCATCGGTTTTATATGATTTCATAATATATTGCTTGATTATTGAAAACCTGTCCGATTTTATACATACTTAATTTGAGTGCAATTGATTTTCAAGTTTATTTACATTTAGGGATGTTAGCTCTCCCTCCAATCTTTCAAAAACTAGAGCCTTTAAGAACTATAAATAAATCTGCTTTGTTAATTTAATCAGTCTGTTAAGGAACTGGATTCCATTGTTGATAAGATGGAGTCTTGAGGGTTGAATCTTGAGCTTGAATTAAATCACAAAAGTCAGGTGAGATCTTTCGGCTTCACTTTGTTTCACTCAAGATGACAAAAGGGTAGAACCCGATCAAGATAACAGATGGGTAGAGTTACGCTCAAGATTGTGTGTGTCGAAACAATTGTAAGAATAGATGAGGCTCTATTTAATTTGTATATTGTATCCTTTGTTATTTATTGACAACCATGTAAATTTAAAGCTAAACTTTAAATATGCATGGTTATGTTTCTCGCAAAAAAAATAAGATAATAAAACATTTGGAAGTTTTTCCTTGTGTCGCATTGCTAGGTGCTCGCCAGGTGGGTAAATCAACTTTGGCGAAACATACTATTCCAGGATTTGGATTCTATTTATCTTGATTTGGAAGATCCAAGGGATTTTGCAAAACTTCGGGAGCCTATGGCATTATTGCAAGCTAGCAGTGATAAGTTGATTTGTATAGATGAGGTACAGAGGAAGCCAGAAATCTTTCAGGTATTCAGAACTTATCTTGACCAGAGCAATAAACCGGGACAATTGCCATAGAAATCAAATCTTCACAAGCACCTGTTTTAACCAAAGGTTTTTTTGAAAGTCTTAAGGACATTAAACCGGATAAAGCTTGTGTTATTGCTCAGATTGATGAACCTTATCCAGTCAAAGATGATATATGGGCTTACGACTTAAAAAGTTTTTTGGAACTTAACTTATAATCAGAGTCAATAATCTAAGAATTTTTGATAAAATACCATCAGATTCATTAAATAAAATACAAATGCCAAAAAACACATCATTTGAAAAATCAGTCCAGGAGCTAGATTCCATTGTTGAGAAGATGGAACCTGAGTTCAACACTAAACCAACAA
>JAGRJP010000027.1:10368-26932 GCA_020442665.1 Lysobacterales bacterium | reverse complement strand
ATCTTTGGTATTGACATGCCAAGGTTGATTGTATGAGGCATAGTTTCTTACTTGTTTGATATCTTGGTAATGAACATTAACAATCCAAGGTCCATTTTCTTCTTTTGGCAGTTTTTGATTTGGCTCGGCATTGACAAAATGCACAGCAACGAACAACGCACACACTAATAATTTTGTTTTCATAATTTATCTCAGCAAGTCTTTAGTTATTTCAGACTTCTTTTTTTATTCTTTCAGGGAAATCAGTTTGAGTATTTTCTCTTCTGTAAATGGCCAGAAAAGCTCTTCTTCATTCTTAGACAAAACAGGAACTTTGGTATGGTATTTTCTTAACAACTCTTCATCTTCGTCAATATCAAGAAAATGATAACGAATATTATATCTGTTTAAGACATCCTCTGCATCTTCACACAAGGGACAATCGCTTCTTCCGTATAGAACTAGCATTTACAACTCAAAAAAATTTGAACCATTTACTTATAATTTTTTAATGATGTCAATTTAGAGGTAAAATAATTATAACTTTTTTGCGGTTTTAAAGACATGAATTACACACTTCATGAAACTAATGAAGGTCTCTTACAATTTATGAAATGAAAATTTTTACTTGATAATGTTTAACATTTGCTTTTTTTCGATTATTATATTGAAGAATAATAAAATTTAGGTACACAAAATGGCACGAATTTTAATTGTTGATGACTCACCATCTCAGTTATTTGGTATGCAAAAAATTGTTGAAAAGTTAGGACATGAGGTTCTTTCAGCGACAAACGGTGAAGAAGGCGTTCGCACGGCGAAGGAACAAATTCCTGATTTGATTTTGATGGATGTGGTAATGCCGGAGCTGAATGGCTTTCAGGCAACCAGAAAGATTTCCAAAGATGAGCGGACTTCACACATTCCAATTATTATGGTCACAACCAAGAATTTGCAAACGGATAAGGTTTGGGGAATGCGCCAAGGTGCTAAAGATTATTTGGTTAAGCCTGTTTCAGAGAAAGCGTTAATTGCAGCAATTAACGAGTATTTACCGTAGATTTTATTCCAGCCGGATTTAAAAAAGGTGCATTTTTGCACCTTTTTTATTTACCATTTTAATTACTTTTAACCATCGTCCCGGTTTTCAGTCGCTCTTTTGTCCATGCTCTTAAATCATCCAGCCAGCAATATAAACTGGGCAATACCAACAAACTAACAACAGTAGAAAAAGTCAAACCGCCAATAATTGCTCTCGCCATCGGGAAATAAGCAGGTCCACGTCCTCCAACTTGCGAAACACTCATCGCCAGCGGAATTAATCCAACCACAGTCGTAAATACCGTCATTAAAATCGGACGTAAACGATCCCGACCGGCTTGTAGAACGGCATCATAACGATTAAGACCTCTTATTCGCAGTTGATTAATATGATCAATCAACACAATTCCGTTATTCACCACCACACCAATCAGTATCAGCATTCCAATCGCTGCCATAATTGTGAAGTTGGTTCCGGTAATAGCAAAAAAGAAAAAGACTCCAATGTATGAAAAAAGAATCGAACTAATTACACAGAGTGGAAATAACAAGGATTCAAACAATGCCGCCATCACAATAAAAATCAAGGCAATGGCAACTTTGATATTTGATGCCATAGAATCACTTTGCCCACCTCGATTGCGTGTGTCATTATCAAACGTCCAGCTATATCCGCTTGGAAAATAAAATTGAGACATAATTGCTGAAACTTTATTTTTAATTTCAGTCTGATTCATATCCGTTTCCAAGTCCACATCAATTTGAACCGCTCCCATGCGGTCATAGCGTCTGATCTGCTGAGGTGAGTTGGTATTGATCACATCCGCTACTGTTTCTAAAGAAACCTGATTGCCATTGCGAGTTTTAATTGGCAAATTCAATAATTGCTCTAACTTAAATTCACCGGTTTCATAGAATCGCACAATCACCGGCATTTCTCCGGTTTCTGTTACCAAATCACGTAGATTCATCCCCCGCATGGCTATATTGACACTTTGAGCAACTGTGTTTGGATCAACGCCAAGTCGATAAGCGCGTTCTCTATTGACTTGAATTCGTAACTCCTCTCGCTGGTTTCTATTATCCACTTGAGCTCCAATCACTCCTTCGATTCTATTCAGTTCAAGCAATATTGACGGCACCATATCAAGCATCACTTCTTGTGAATCACCCAGTAGATAAACACTCATCCCATCATTTCCTCGCCCTCGCCCAAATCTCAGGCTGGGTTTTCCAATGGTTATTTGAGGTAAATTTTCTATAATTTCTTTTTTTATTTCAGCAAGCGGACGTGTAGCTTCAGATTCATCAACCAGATACACTTTGGTGCCTACAAAACCATTCTCCTGATAATAGCTGTAAACAGTATCAATATCATATTTATCTTTATTAGCATAAAGATAGTCCTCAACCTTATCGACATCTTTCTTTAATCGCTCTAATGTGAAAGAACCATCGACATGATAAGGCATCCAAAAATCACGAGAATCGCCGTCTCCGCCTCGAATTCCATCTTCTTTCTCAACCCAAAGTGAATTGACCACCAAACCGGAAATCACAATAATAACAATTGAAAAGAACGTCACCCAACGATGAGCAAGGGTGAACTTCAAAATACGGACATATTTTTCTTTGAGCGAGTCCACCCAAGTTTTTTTCACGGTCTTTTGGTTCTCTTTATTCTTGTTAAGATATGAAATGATTAATGGAACAACTGTAATAGATAAAAATAATGATATGACCAATGCAGCAATAATTGATGCAGCAACATGGGTCAAAAAGACTGAAATCATATCTTCGGAATTAAAAACAATCGGCAAAAACACACAAATTGATGTGGTTGTTCCTGCAATCACAGGAACCATCACGTCTGACACTCCTTTTCGGATTGCTGTCAAAATATCATATTTGCCACTACTCCTTCGGGTAAAAATACTTTCACTAATAACCACCGAGTTATCAACCAACATCCCGATTGCCAGCATCAATCCCATGAGAGAAAGTACATTTAATGTCAAACCCAGAAAATAAAGAATTCCCAAAGTGATGACAATGGAAATTGGAATTGACAAAGAAACCAGCAGAGTTGTCTGAATATCACGAATAAAAACATAAAGAACAATCAAACTGAGCAAAGCTCCGATAATTCCCGCCATCACCACATCATGCAATGAGTCTTTGACTGTTTGCGCCTGATTATTCAAAAACACCAGTTTAATGCCTTTCATTTGCGGTGATTTTGAAATTTCTTCAATCTTTTCAAGCACTCTTTCGGCAACATCAACCAAATTAGAGGTTGATTCATTGTAAATTTCTAAACCAACTGAATACTTTCTATCCAAATGACGAGCGTAGTTGCGTTCCCCATTGACGACTTTGACGGAAGCGACATCAGACAACTTTACTCCACTTTGATTGAGCAAAATGTTTTTGAAGTCTTCGAGTTTCAATATTTGACCTTTTGGAACAACCCGAATTTGTTTGTCATCGCTGGAATAACCGGTTTTTAAATCTCCTGAGGCAATAGCAAAATTCGAGTCTGTTAACTTTTGCGTCAATTCATTGAAACCAATGCCGTACATTTTCATAGCATCGTTATCAATCATTATACGCATCTCTTTAGGCTCAAGCCCCTGTAAATCAACTCTCGCCACGCCGGGAACCCGCTCAACCGGTCTTACCAAATACTTGTTGATGACATCATAAGCATGTTCCAAATCCAAATCACCGGTAATACGTAACTCCATGATGGCACCACTACCCATATCCGCTTTATTGACATCAATCCGGCGAACATCATCGGGCAAATCAGGTTTGGTGAGGTCTATTTGCTCCTTGACCAGCATTTGCTTTTCATCAACATCTATGCCTGATTTGAAGCGAATCTGAATATTTGCGCCTCCGGTGTTTGAGTTTGAGTTGATTCCCTCAATATCACCTATGGTTGATAAAGACTCTTCCAGCGGTCGGGTGATATTTTGTTCCACTTCACGAGGAGTTGATGACGGATAGGAAACATTGACATTGATAAACGGAGCATTAACCTGTGGCCATTGCTCCAAGGGAAGCATTCGAGATGAAATCAGCCCAATGACAACCATGCTTAAGAATATCATGGTTATAGTAATTGGACGACGAATCGAAAATTCAGCTAAAGCACTGAAACTGCTTTTGGTTTTTGGCTCACTTTGTTTCATACAGAACCTGCTGACTGATTAACATTTGAACTAACTGAAGTTTCTTTAGTGACCAGTGCATAAATAACCGGAATGACAATTAACGTCAGAAATGTCGAAACCAACAAACCGCCAATCACGGTGATTGCCATCGGCGCTCGAATTTCTGCGCCTGCTGACTGATTACCAACAAACGAAATCACCATTGGCAAAAGACCTAACACGGTTGTTATAGTAGTCATTATAATTGGTCGGAGACGGGCATTCCCGGCATGAATAATAGACTGAATTAAATTGTCACCTGAGGCTTGCTGTTGCTTAATTTTATCCAGTAGCACAATGGCATTATTCACCACTATTCCAACCAGCATTATCAGTCCGATAAAAACCACAACGGAAATATCGGTTCGGCTTAAATACAATGCCCAAACTGCGCCAATCATTGCCAGTGGAATACTGAAAAGAATCACGAAAGGATGAATAAAGGATTCAAATTGCGACGCCAAAACCATATAAACTAAAAATACCGCCAAAGACAATGCAAATATCATGGAGTTGTTGGATTCTTCTAAATCTTTATTTTGCCCCGTCACTTTGACCGCAACTAAGGAATGAATATTGGCTTCATCAATAATTTGCTGAGCCACTTCAACTGCTTTACCGAGATCAATTTCTACAATGTCCGCTGTAATCACTACAACTCTGTCCTGATCGCGGCGTAAAATTTGTCCGGGTCCGCGAGTGATTTTTATTTCTGCAACATCACCGAGCGTTACCGGTTTATTAGCTTGCGGGTTAATAATCAATTGTGAAACCGATTGGATAGAGTTTCTTTGTGATAAAGGATTCCGAATGAGGACATCAATTTTTTGGTCTTGCCAATGCACTGTCGTTTCAGACTTACCCAAAACCTTATTGACGACAACATCAGCCACCTGGCGATTGGTCATTCCCAATGATGCAATTCTTTCCTGATCAAAGTGAATCTGAATTTCCGGGTTTCCATCCGTTTGCCCGTCATCAACATTGATAAAATGCTCATTTTGCATCAATAAATCACGCAGCTTTCTGCCTTGTTTTTTTAACAATTCAACATCAAACCCGGAAAGCTCAATTTCAATCGGATTGCTTAACTCGAAATATTCCCCGGCTTGTAATTCAGCACTCAACCCGGGATGCTCTTCAAGAATTTGCAAAACCTGACTTTCAATGTTTGACTTATTGCTGTTTGCAGATGTTCTTATCAACAATTGCCCGGTATTCTCTCCCGCTGATAATGCCGACACATCGAGTTTTGAACCCTCACCACCAATTCCATAAACAAATTCGACCGATTCGATGTTGTTTATTTTTTCACTCAGCAATTGAACCGTTTCATCGGTTCTCTCAATGACTTCGCCCTCAGCCAATTTAAAGTTGATTCTGATGGTATTGGCATCCAAATCCGGAATCAAATTCATTCCCAATCTTGGAATAATCATAATCGTCAAGAGGAAAACAGTTAAGGTAACAGACAAAACAAGGGCTTTATGTTTCAGACTCCAAGGTAATAACTTATGATAAATTGAAGCTATAGCACTAAAAACTGTGTTAATTAATTTTGATGCCGGCAGGAAGAAGTAGTGCAACCCTTTGGAAATCATTCTGATAAGAAATTTGATAACAAAGATTAATCTGTCAAGAATCACATTAAATATGAATCTTCTTACTTTACGCAAGAAACCTCCAAAACGGGTTTTCGGTTGATACTCTTTTTCATCAATTTCCATGCTGTAGGTTTTCTTTGTTCCTAAACTCATCAGCATAGGAACTAAAGTCAAGGCAATGAACAACGAGACAATCAATGTAAAAGTCACCGTTAACGCCTGATCTTTAAACAACTGCCCGGCAATTCCCTTTACAAAAACCAAAGGCAGGAAAACAGCGACGGTTGTTAAAGTGGAAGCAACAATGGCACTTCCAACTTCGACCGTGCCTTTTTGCACTGCTTCAAGTTTGCCTTCACCCTGATTTCGTTTGGATGCAATGTTTTCCAACACTACAATTCCATTATCTACCAACAAACCGATGGCAAGTGCGATTCCTCCCAGTGACATGATATTGAATGAAATCCCTGCCTGATACATGAGGAAGAACCCGGCAATCACAGAAACCGGAATTAATGTCGAAATAACGACTGTTGCTGAAAACTCCTGCAAGAACAAATAAATAATCAGAACCGCTAAAACACCTCCAATGATTGCCGAAGTCACCACGTTGCCAATCGCATCGGAGATAAACACCGATTGGTCATTGATAATTGCAATTGATGAGTCCGCCGGCAGACTTTTCTCAAGTTCCTTGAGCTTCAGTTTTACATTTTCTGCAACTTCAACGGTATTAGCATCACCTTCTTTGTAAATTGCCACTTCGATGGCTTCTTTGCCATCCAGACGATTGATGGAATCTCTGTCTTTATGATGTTTACTAACTTTTGCGACATCTTTTAGTTTAACCGGCTTATTATCCCTGATTGTGACAACAATCTCTTGAATCGACTCGACGTTTTCAAACTGATTGACGGTTCTTACCAGATAAAGTTGCGTTCCTTGTTTGATAGCACCGCCTGAAAGGTTGATATTTTCTTGTTTTAAACGGTTGGAAATATCATTAATAGATAATCCAAGTTGTGCCAATTTGTATTGATCGGGTTCAACCTGAACCTCTTGTTCCAGCCCACCGCTGACTTTCACTGCTGCAACTCCTTTCACCGGTTCCAGTTTCTTTTTGAATAACTGTTCCGTCAAAGTTCGCAAATCCTGCAAACTTTCCATAGAGCTGTTTTCAGCGGAGAAAGTTAAGGCAATTTGCATAATCGGAGCTGTTGATGGATTGAAACGCAACAGATAAGGCGACTCTGCATCCAGCGGCAGACGCACTGAGTCAATTCGGTCACGAATTTCATACGCAGCTTGTTTGATATCTGCATCCCAACCTAGTTCGAGTTTGACATCCGAACGACCGGTTGTAGAAACCGAATAAATTCGTGATAAACCTTTGACCACACCAACTGACTCCTCAACAGGTTTGGTAATCAATAATTCGATTTCTTCGGGTCCGGCATTTTCATAATCCGTTCTCACGGTAAATGTCGGATATTCCAAATCCGGCAAAAGTGTCAACGGCATTTCTTTAACAGCAATGCTTCCGAAAAGAATCAATGTCAATGCCAGCATCAGGACGGTGACCCGTCGGTTTGTGGCAAATTTTATAAGCGCGGAAATCATATTATTCTACAACTTCAACCAATGATTCTTCAGAAATATTGTTCTTACCTGTTGTCACAACCTTTTGCCCGATCTCTAAATCAGATAAAACTTCAATGCTGTCATCCATCTCATATCCAGTTTCAATCACTACTTTGGAAACAGTTTTATCATCGTTAATGACATAAACATAATTGTCTTTATCTTCGCGAATCACTGCGTCTTTACTGACCAGAACTGCATTATCATGTTTATCCAGAATAATCTGTGTTTTGCCAAACAAACCCGGACGAAGTTTTTCCAAGTCGGTATTATTGATTTCTATCGTCACACGAAATGTTCCTGTCGAGCTGTCAACCACCGGATCAATTCTCAGAATTTTCCCTGAAACCACTTCTTCAATTCCGGCAAAGTTAATTCTCGCTTCGAGTCCATTACGCATTTGTGTCCATTTGCTTTCCGGAATATTAACAATGGCCTGAATCGACTCAAAGTTAACAATTTCAAAAACTTCACTGTGTTGCGGAATTAAATTGCCTTTTTTGATGTTTCTTTTGGTGATTAATCCTGAAATCGGAGCCTGTACCTTGGTAAATTCCAAATCCAGTCGTGCTTCATCCAGTTTGGTTTTCAGAGCTTTGGTTTCAAATTTGAGATTATCCACTTGCTCTTGATTTGCTAAACCTTTGCCAATCAGTGCTTTAGCTCTTTCGTAATTATTCAAAGATTTTTGATAATTGGCTTCTGCACTTTTGAATTGGAGTTCTTGAACATCTGACTCTAAAACAGCTAAGACATCACCCTCACTGACTTTATCTCCAACCTCAACATTAATATCCAAAACGATTCCACTGGCTTTTGAAGTGACAGCTGATTCCAAATCAGCTTCAAGAATCGTGGTGGTGTTGAAAATTGAAATAGCTTCACCTGTATAAACTTGAGAGGCTTCAACATTGATTGCATTTTTTTCAGGTGTATTATCATCCTTGTTTCCCCATTTGCCTTTTTGGGAATCTTTATTACCACTCTGGGATGCGTTATTTCCTGTTGTGTTTTTTGCATCCACAGGTTGACCAGATTTATCACCGCATGAGACCAAAAGTGTAATACACACTAGTAAAATTATTTTTTTCATTGATTGCAAGAGCCTTTAATTTTTCTGAATTAACATCGGAATTCTAGCTTTAATAAAGGTTTTAACCAATAGGCAATAAGTCATTTTTTTGAATAATACAGACAATCAATGAGTTTTGACCTCTGTCAAAATAAATTTAAAGTCTATAGAATCTTGCAAAAAACAGACTTTGTTTATAATATACTTAACGATACACAATTTTGTTAATAATAAAAAGAAGAAACAATGCAGCATTCTAAACCCATTACTTTGTACAAAGATAATAGTCATTCTTTTCTGATGTTTCCTGATCTGGTAACAGGTCACGGTGTTCAGGCTAACCAATTCATGATTGTAGATAATGGCAAAACCATGTTATTAGATCCGGGCGGGGATTTAACTTACATGCCTTTGACAATTTCAGTTGGTCAGTTTATGAAAACCAAAGAGTTGAATTATATTTTTGCATCGCATCAAGACCCGGATATTATTGCTTCAATTGATCGCTGGCTGCTCCATACTGAATGTAAAGTCATTATTTCCAAATTATGGGGACGTTTTTTACCTCATTTGGTTTCAACTTTCATGGACAAAAGTGGTGCTGATATTGCCAAACGCATTATTGAGATTCCTGATCCCGGTCGCAGAATGACTTTCGGGAATAATGAATTAGTATTTCTACCGGCTCATTTTTTACACTCTGTGGGCAATATTCAAGTTTATGATCCGGTTAGTAAAATTCTTTTCACCGGAGATGTTGGTGCCTCTCTTGTGGATATGACTGACTCTGTCTATGTTGAAGATTTTGAGGCTCATTTGCCATCCATGCAAGGATTTCACGAGCGTTATATGGTTTCCGGCAAGGTCACCGCTTTCTGGGTCGAAATGGTGCGCGAACTTGATGTTGAAATGATTGTCCCTCAACATGGCAAAGTTTTTAAAGGGAAAGAAATGATTGAAAAATTTTATGATTGGTTCTCAAAACTGGAATGTGGAATTGATTTGTTGCGCCGCAGAGATTATCAAGTTCCTGAATAAATCTTATTGAACCCAACCAAATAAAAAAAGGGCTGAATTATTATCAGCCGTTTTTTTATTTGAAATCATTTATGAAAATCTAATGACTTATTGCTCTGGAGAGTTTATTTAAAGTCTCGTCCAGTCTTAACATCACTCTCGAATTAGCCATTTTTTCCTGATTGAGAAAATCCTTCATCTGACGTTTACGTGAATATAAATTGGTTTCGTTAATTGTATAAGAGTGACGTTCCAGTATCGGCTGAACCTCTTTTATCTGCTCTCTGATTTGTCTGCGAGTTTGCTGATAAGCATACTCACACAATTTATCTCTGTTGGAATAACTGAATAAATTTGTACTGAACAACAATTCATCATCTTTATAAGGTTCAATCAAAATGATGTCAGCCTTGGGATATTGAGTGTGATATTTATCAAGGCCTGATTTCAACCGAGATTGAACGACTGACCTGAATGTCTGAGATAAAACTAACGGTAAGCCACCTTTGAGAAGTTTTGACTTCTGATGCAATCTTTGTTTGCTGGCAAATGGAACTATAGGATTCACTGCAAACAACAGATGAACATTCTGATTCAAAGCTGCAGAAGCATTCATTGTCCGTCTCAAAGCACCATCCACATAAAATCGCCCTTTAATATTAACCGGCTCATATAAACCAGGTAATGCAGAAGATGCCTGGACCGCTTTTGAAATTGGCACATCTGAGTTTTCGTCGGTACTGAATGTAGCGATTTTTCCGGTATTGATGTCACAGGCAACGATATAAAGTTTGTGTTTCAGTTTGCGGAAATCATTAGTGCAGTGTTTAGCGGTTAATATCTTACTGAGAAATTTCTCAAGACTGGAGTTATCAAACACTCCGTTGGGAAGAATAGTTCCCAATTTTTCCAAAACATCAACCACACTGGTTTTGAAAGGATTTTTTAGCCAAGACAAAATTGCCTCAGATGTTACAAACGGGCTTGTGGATAATTTCTTGATGAACTGTTTATACGCCGGGCGTAAAAAATGATCAGGGTTAAACGGTGTCTCGGCATTTTTATTGTAAGCAAAGATATTGGCAATTTCTTCAGTACTGATTCCGTTAGCCAAAGCTGATACTAAAAATGCACCGGATGAAACACCAACATAAACATCCAGATTATTGAGATTGAGTGCATTGACGCTATCTTTTAATGCGCATAATGCACCCAATTCATAAAAACCACCCAAAGGTCCGCCCCCGGCAAGTGCCAGACCTGATTTCAGGTTGCTTTTAACCGGCTTGGAAGCCCTTTTAATTGTTATCATAAAGCTCTTATTGTTACTTTATCTTCTTTTTGGATAAGATGGCCAATCCACGCCCGCAAATTTTTCCAGACATCTGACAACCTGACATGAGTAGCCAAACTCATTATCATACCAACAGTAGACCACAATGTTTTTACCATTACAGATTGTTGCAGTTGAGTCTATGATACATGCTTCTCTGGTTCCGATAAAGTCCGATGATACAACTTCAGTCGAATTTGTGTAACCAATTTGTTGTTGGAGTCTGGAGTGCAGTGCTTTATATCTCAAAAACTCTTTCAACTCCTGCAAGTTTGTTTCTTTTTCAAGACGAATTTTTAAGATTGCCATAGAAACATCAGGAGTTGGCACACGGATTGCATTTCCTGTGAGTTTTCCTTCCAATTCCGGTAGAACTTTTGCAACTGCTTTTGCTGCCCCGGTTGACGTTAGAACCATATTTAAAGCAGCGCTTCTTCCTCTTCTGTCACCTTTGTGAAAGTTGTCAATTAAGTTTTGGTCATTCGTATAAGCGTGAACAGTTTCCACATGACCATTTTCAATGCCGAATTCATCATTCAAACATTTCAAAACAGGAACAATCGCATTGGTGGTGCAAGAAGCCGCACAAATAATTTGATGATCCGGTTTGATATCATCCTGATTCACACCATAAACAATATTCGGTATATCATCTTTTGCCGGAGCCGTCAGTAAAACTTTGGAAACCCCAGGGCGAAGATGCTCGCTCAATCCGGCTTTATCTTTCCACACACCCGTGTTATCAACGACAATCGCATTGTTGATACCATACTCAGTATAATCAATTTCTGATGGCGAGTTTGCGTAAATAATCTTAACTTCATTTCCGTTAATGATTAGCTTGTTCTGAGATGCTAAAACACGAATCGTACCGTCAAAACTTTTATGAACGGAATCTTTACGCAAAAGCGAAGCTCTTTTTTCAATATCATTGACATGTTTTGAGTCTCTGAGAACAATTGCTTTCAACACCAAAACATCACCACCACCGGTTTTATCAACCAGCAAACGGGCAACCAAACGGCCAATACGTCCGAATCCGTATAAAACAACATCCTGTGGTTCTGGAATTGGTTTAGTTTCTGAACCAATTAAATCGGCAAGCTCTCTCTTCACATACTCAAAAACGTCTTCATTATTTCCATCTTTCAAGTATTGATAAACCATCTTACCAACATCAACATGTGCCGGTCCAAGAGTCAGTTCTGAAATGGCTTTTACAAATGGAAAAGTCTCGAACAAGCTTAATTCATTTCCTTCAACCTGACGCACATATCTGTGTGCTTTCATGATATCGGTCACTTTTTGGTTGATTAGTCTTTTGCCATACATGTATAGTGATACATTGTTTTTTCTGTATAACCGACCGATGAGAGGAATCATTTTTTCTGCTAATGCTTCTCTTTCTTTCCAGTCTTTGAAAAACTCTTCGGGGACAGGTCTATTTTCTTCGCTCATAACAACTCCGGTGATTTTCTAATTTAATTGAGATATCAATTACTATTTTGAACAACCCGTGTATATTACCTATTTTTACCGTTTCATTAAAGTTATATTCCGGTATTTAAGAAGAAAAGCGACTTATATTAGCAATTTCTAATAGAACACTAAAAGCGAAATAGATAATTGTAATTAGGATGTTTTTTCGGTAAAGTAATAGCTTCGTTATCTGTTGCCACAGAAAACCGAACTATCTCACAGCGGAGACACTGATGATAAAAGTTATTTTAGTTGACGACCACGAAATTGTCCGTACCGGACTGAAAATGATTATCGACAAAATGTTTGGTATATCTATTATTGCAGAGGCAAGCAATGGTCAAGAAGCTGTCGATTTGGTATCCAAACACAGACCCAATGTGGTTCTGATGGACGTCAACATGCCAATACTAAGTGGAATTGAAGCCACTCGAAGAATCGCACATCTTTATCCTGATTCAAAAGTCATCATACTGACCGTTCATGCGGAAAACCCATTCCCGGCTCAGTTGCTCGAGGCCGGTGCCAGTGGTTATTTAACCAAAGGGTGTGCTGCCGAAGAACTGGAAAAAGCGATAAAATTTGTAGCTGAAAAAGGGAGATACATTGGTGCTGATATTGCTCAGCAAATGGCTCTGTCAATGATGCCCGGAGGTGAATCTTCACCATTTGATGATTTATCAACTCGTGAAATGGAAGTCATGATGCTACTGGCACAAGGCAAGAAGCCCAAGGAAATTGGCGATACAATTTTCCTCAGCCCCAAAACTGTTGCTACCTACAAATACAGAATTTTAGAAAAGTTAGGATTGACAAATGTCATTGAGCTCGCCCATTTGGCAATTCGACATGGTATTATCGAAGATAACAAAAAATAACGAGAATATTTATGAGTAAACATGTTGTTTGTCCAACTTGTTTGGCTGTCAACAGAGTGCCTGACAATCGAATTCAGGATAATCCCAACTGCGGAAAATGCCATGAAGATTTATTTTCCAACAGAGCCATCGAAGTGGACACTCGAACCTTCAATAAAATTATCAGTAAAAGCGATATTCCCGTCATTGTTGATTTTTGGGCAAATTGGTGCGGACCTTGCCGAATGATGGCTCCGGCTTTCAACCAAGCAGCAGCTCAATTAAAAGGGCAATATATCTTGCTAAAAGTGAACACCGAACAAGAACAACAACTCTCAGGACAATTTGGAATCCGTTCCATTCCAACTCTCATGGCTTTCAAAAATAGTCGTGAAGTTAACCGGATGTCAGGAGCATTACAACTTCCACAATTGTTGCAATGGATTCGTTCAATTTGAAGTATTTCAATACTTTTAACAACATTTAAGGATAGAAATAAGTAAAGAACGTATGGTATGATGTTTTATTTTCGAGTTCATCGCCATGAAAATACTGTTTCAATTTCTACTTTACTTTGTTATTCTCTCTTCTGTAGCTAACTCTTCAAACATCCGTTTTCTGGATTACAATTTTGATCCCATCCAGTTTGTACCTGATTCAGAGCATCAAATAATTGAAACCACTGCCGGAAACAGTTTGCATTTTGTGCAATTTAATGGAAATGTCAAACAACAATGGCTTGATGAATTAAAATCCTCAAATATTGAACTTCTCCAATATTACCCTGATAACACTTATCTGGTCTGGGGAAACACCTCACAACTCAGTTCCATTGAATCTCAAAACCATGTTCGATGGGTAGGTGGTTTTGCGCAGGCTTATCGCAAAAACCCTAACCTGAAAGGAAGAACAGGAAGAATCAATAATATTGACATTCACTTTTATGTGGATGACACACCTGAGCCTGTCATTACAACGATTAAGAACATGGGCGCAGAAGTGTTAAATCACTATCCTGCACAACCCGATAAAAAAATCTATGACGCCATTGTTCAATTAGATTCCGATAAAATTGATTTATTAACGACAATTCCGCAGGTCATATCAGTTGCATATATTGGTGAAAAACCCATTCTGGATGATGAAAGTTCATCCGGTGTTGTTGCCGGATATTATGATATGTCAAACGTACCTTATCTGAATTATACCGATTGGTTAACAAACGTAGGACTTGATGGAACCGGCGTCATCTGGTCTATAACCGATACCGGTGTCGATTATGACCATCCTGATTTAAACACCCGAATTGTAGGTGGATTTACCTATCCGGGTTGTACAGCATCAAACCCAGGAGATGACGCAGCCGGCGGCGGACATGGGACGCATGTTGCTGGAATTACCGGTGGTGATGCAACCAGTGGATTTACCGATGGTGATGGCTATCTCTATGGATTAGGTGTCGCACCAAATTATTCCATATTTGCACAAAACCCTATTTGTTCAGGTTCAGCTTCATGGCCTCCAGCAGGAGGATGGCAAGTTCTCACAAAAAATGCTTTATTGGGTGGAGCCATAGGTTCCAATAACAGCTGGACATCGGGTGAAGGGACAGCACACGGATACCAATCCACAGAAAGAACCCACGATTTTATGGCCAAAGATGGTAACTTCGACACCGCCGGAGTTGCAGAAGAGTTTATGCTTGTCTTCTCAGCCGGAAATTCAGGTCCCGGGTCAAGTACCTTAACGGCTCCTAAAGAAGCTAAAAACGTAATCGTTACAGCAGGAACACAAACATACAGAGTATCAGGTAATATCGATGCAATGTACAATTCATCCAGTCGGGGTCCAGCCGTTGACGGAAGATTTGTCCCAACAATTGCAGCGCCAGGGCAAAGTGTTGGTTCAACAAGAAATGATGAAGGCGGCTCTTGTGGAACTGCTATAGCAAATACCAACGGCTTGTATTCATTCTGTACCGGGACATCAATGGCAGCACCACATACATCGGGTTCCCTGGTACTTATCAGCCAATGGTGGAGACAAAATAACGCTGGAGCAAATCCCAGTGCCGCAATGGCAAAAGCACTGTTAATTAATACAGCTTACGATATTTCAGGTGCTGGACCGATTCCAAATTTTGACGAAGGTTGGGGACGAATTAAACTAGACAATCTCTTTGAATCAGTCACGCCATTCGAGTTCTACGATCAGCAAACGATACTGGATAATACCGGAGAAATGTGGGAAGCATCGGTTGGTGTCGTTGATACAAATAAACCATTAAAAGTAACTCTGGTTTGGTCTGATGCTCCCGGTGCAATTGGTGCGAATCCTGCATTGGTCAATAATTTGGACTTAGAAGTTGATAACGGTGGAGTTACATATCTGGGAAATAGTTTTAGTGGTGGAACTTCTGTTGCCGGCGGAAGCCCGGACAACATTAATAATATGGAAAATGTCTTCTTAAATGCACCTGGTGGTTCTGCAATCATTCGTGTCAAAGCAACCAACATTGCCGGTGACGGTGTGTTTTTCAGTGGTGATATCACTGATCAAAATTTTGCTATTGTGTGTTCCAATTGTGCGGCACAACCAGATTTCACCCTGAATGCTTCTCCCAGAGAAGTTTCAGTATGTTCCCCTGATAATGCCAATTTAAATATTAATATTGGTTCAATTTTAGCATTTAATAATCCGGTAACTTTAGGGGTTTCATCAACTCCTGCAGGGGGAAGTTCCAACTTCACAGTCAATCCGGTAACACCATTACCTGGTAGTTCAATCTTAACAATAAGCAATACAAATAGTATCAGTCCGGGAACTTATCCTTTTGATTTACAAGCGACATCGACCACAGGTATGAAAACTTTGGGATTAACGATGAATGTATTCGATTCTGTTCCACAAGCGGTAACACTAACTTCTCCAACTAACAATTCTACGCTTATCAATACTTTACCCACACTAGAATGGAGTGCTGTTACACAAGCAAACACCTACACAGTTGAAGTCGATGACAATTCAGACTTTTCTTCAATCGAATATTCTGCAACAACAGCAGATATAACACATACTCTGACCGCACCATTAAACACAAGCACTGTTTATTACTGGAGAGTGACTGTAGAAAATGAGTGTGGAAATACTCAATCTTCAGTTTTCAGTTTTACAACTGAGCCCGCACCCGGAGATTGTCCTTTGGTTGCAACTCCTATCACTCATTTTGAAGATGATGTAGAGTCAGGAGCCAATGGCTGGACTCACAGTGGTACACAAGATACCTGGCAAATAGATACAACAAATCCATATGGTGGTTCAGG
>JAGRJP010000027.1:0-10313 GCA_020442665.1 Lysobacterales bacterium | reverse complement strand
GCTGTTATTCTTCCAGTTGGTCAAAATCCGTTAACTCTTTCATATCAAAACCATCAAACTATCGAAGACAATGCACCCAATTGTTGGGATGGTGGAATTCTTGAGATTTCCACTGATGGCGGTAGCAACTGGACATACCTTGAAGACAGTAAAATGTTGACAGATAATTATACTGGAACTTTTTCTGGCACAGCAAATCCACTCACCGGCCAAGATTTCCTCGGATGGTGTGGTGACCCACAAGATTGGACCAAATCGGTTGTTGATTTAAACGACTATGCCGGCCAAACAGTTCAGTTTAGATTCCGGCTCGGAAGTGATGGTTCAGTTGGACGAACTGCCGGTTGGGTTATTGATAACATTGAGGTTAAATCCTGTCAATATCAGGATCTGATTTTTGAGAATGGATTTGAAAATCTAAATCCGTAAGTTTTGATATAAAGTCGCCTTCATGGATGAAGGCATTCAACAACTATGAAACACCTTATTATACTGAGACATGCGAAATCCAATTGGAGTGATTTGTCACTTTCTGACCATGATCGCCCATTGAATCAACGTGGGAAGAACGCTGCTCCAATCATGGGCAAGCGATTGTCGATGAAACCAATTCAACCTCAAATAGTTCTTTGCAGTACGGCGGCGCGAGCACAGGCAACCGCAAATAAAGTATTGGCTCAAATTTCGCAAAAATACGAAATTCAATTTCTTAAAAGCCTGTATCACGCCTATCCCGATAATATTCTCGATATTATTTCCAAAATATCTGACAACTACCAAAACATCATGATAGTTGGTCATAACCCGGGATTAACCGAACTTGCCAATGACTTGATGGACGAATACCATTTTCCGAATATTCCAACTGCCGGACTTGTAACCTATGAGCTGAATATCAGTCATTGGAATGATATTACTTCAATGTCCAGTCCGGCAAAACTATTGGATTATGACTATCCAAAGAAAACCCTATAAAACAAGACAAGCCTTTCAATTTCTATTTGTTTCAATCAAAGCGATCATAAAAAATTACATCATTGAGATGAAAGCCATCATCATACTCGTATGCGCCCATATCATAATATCCTAATTGCGGAATAGTGAACTGATAACCTCGTGGCACACTCATAATATCATGATGCTTTGGTTGATACACATCAGTATCACACATATCAATTGCTGCGGAATCAAAGTCAATCAGATAATCATTATTGGCAGCATTTATGAATCCGGGGTTAGTCAAAGGTGTTAAACCTCCAAATCCAGCAGGCAAATTCTGATTATCATGAACGATGAAACAATTACCACTGTAGTTGTTTGTATTTGAAATTTCAAGGAACAAAGAAGAAGGAGAATTCCAAAGAATTGAACTATTCACTCTGAGTGTCTGACTGGTTGAGTTTGAATTCCTAAGAAAAAACAAACTTAATGTCAGGTTATCAGTAACAGTATTAAATGCAAAATCCAAAGTTGATTGGTTGTCGAGTATAAACAATGAATCCGATTCATCAAATTCATCCGTATTATTAAAAATGATATTTCCTTCCATATTGTTTATGCATAAATTAGCATTGTCTCCGCCAAATTCTGCAACAGATGCCAATGTGGAAATATTTTCCCTGATTGTTGTTTGAAACACATCAATAGTTCCACAGTCATCTGTGAATAGAGTTCCGCTTACCGATTGGTTATCAAAGATCAGAGAACATTCTTCATCAGCAAAGCAATTTCCCGTTGTTCTTCCAACCTTAACTTTCGCTCCTGCTGTACTGGCTATTGCTGAACCAAATTTTGAATCATTTCCAGTTAGACTTGCATTGATGATATTAACGATTGTAGTTTCTCCCCTGGCATAAATAGCACCACCATGTGCATTGATGTTATTTTCATCTGTCCAGTTACCATATACATTAACAAAATTGTCTGGTGTACCTCTCAAAACGACTTTACTATTTTCAATGTACATTCCACCTCCTGCAAAATCTGCATAATTAGCCTTGATTCCAATTCCATTATTTGGTCTGATACTCGTTGTCCCGCTTTCAATGAGCACGTCACAATTACTTGTTGCAAATAATCCTCCTCCGGATTGTGACTGATTATTATTGAGTCTGGAAGTTATATCCATTTGCAAGAACGAATTCGAACAGTAGATTCCTCCACCGTAAAGAGATGAGTCATTACTACCGATCAATGCATCAATTACCACCAACCTACTCTGAGATGACAAAGAAACTCCTCCACCATTACCACTCGCATTATTAAATCTAACATCTCCTCTATCCATGGTTATCATAGCGCCTTGAGAAGCTGCGATTCCGCCTCCTACTACAGAACTATTATCCTGGATTGAAGTTGAGTCCAGTAACAAAGAAGCTCCAAATCCCCCAAAAATGTAAATCCCGCCACCGTGCGTATCTGCCGAATTATAATTAATCAATGAATCTATAATTGAAACACTGACATTACCTGTTATGTTAACACCTCCGGCCAAATATCCAACAGATGTCGATCCTTCCGTTATATGCAAGCCATCAAGAGTAATAATCTGCTGAGCATGGCCATTGCCAGCTGTCGTTTCCAATATCACCACAGTTTCAGAATTACCACCATTGACCTCAGTTTCAAAAAACCTCTGTGCATCTACTTCCGCATCATTGCAATTCTCGTAGCCACCATATATCACCACAGATTTATCTATGACCTGAAATGGAGACAGAGTTTGTTCTCTTGTGACCCTGACCTCAGAATGATTGTTAACAGCCGTTTGGAATTGCGCTGGCGAATAATCACAGCCTGGATCTGTACCAAGTGTTACAAACGCCTGAGAATGGATGGAAAAAAATAATAAAAATAAAAAGTATGAATACTTCATCTTTGCCCCCGATTAATTGTTAATAAAATATCGAGGTAAAAGATAGCAAAATACTCCATTTGAATCCTGAATGAATTTTGAACAATTTTGATTTGTTAAGAAATCAACTTCATGACCAACATAAAAAATACTATATCCATTTGTTTTTAAAAAATTATTTCATCCCGCCATCATTTCTTCAAAAATTCTGAGATTTATACAATATATATTGCAAATGAACTTTATTTAAAAGTCTCCCGCATAAAAACACTTAAAGCCAAAGCACATTGGTCAGCCAGTTTCTGACCTTCCATTTTATTGGTTTTATCCAAAATCTGTTTTTTCTGTTTTGCCAACATCTCTTCAAATTTATAACCTTGCGTTTTGGCATCATGATCGGAAAACTTCTTACCCACTTTCAGAGTGTTTTTATTATTCGCTTTCCAATTGGCAATCAGCATTTCATTCACCTTGGCAAAATCCGGTGATAATTTTTCGCATGAATACAACATTTCATTCGCCATATGTGACTGAATGTACATGATGCCTGCTTCCTCGCTGAAATTTCCGGCTTGGGAAGTTGAAGTAAAGATTGGGAATAATAAAACTGATAAAGATTTGGATTGATTCATGAAAACTCCTGAGTTGTTTGTTGGTTATTATTACGGAATATTTGGGGGATTTGTGACATCATATATTTTTATCATTAGTTTATTTTGAAAAATGGTTTATTTTTTCATACAAACCAACAACTCTTTTTGTTATTTTTGCTCGTGCAAAAGCAACTCAAAAGCACGCCCCGACATTTAGGCCTGCGGCTTCCTTCGGTACTCGAAAAATTTGAAGCTCAACAAAACTCGCTACGCTCAAACACTTGTTTCGCTATTTTCAAATTTTACTCCGTGCCTCAGCTAAATGTAAGGGGTTATAAAGACCTCCATCTTTTTGAAGGAATCGCCAAATCATAAGAGTCTCAAAACAGCTTTATTGTATACTAGGGCTGTGATAGTATTAGTATGATATTAATCAGTAAAACATGATTCAATGAATGCATTATTAGGAGACATGCATGTGGAATGCTTATAAATCAGGTAAAACTATCGGGGACTTTGGTTCTGAACAAGGAATCATTATTCAGGATGAGGAACATTCAGAAGGTGCTAGACTAACTCTTGAATCAGATGGGGCTACAGCACCTTTTTCAATCACCACTGGCGTCTATGGTGAATTTTTTCATACAACTTTTTTATCATCAAAAAAAGAGGCAGAATCTATATTTAAGATGATGAAAGTTGAAATTGATAGATACCTGATGAGCGAAAGAGACTCTGAGTGGGTTGAAAAATTCGTAGAACGTTATTAACATAGATTACATTGGAAGCAACTGATGACAATGAAATTACTATCACCTGAAGAACACCAAGTTACACTATTGCCAAGGATGCTGAATGTGACCGATAGTGCTGATGAAATCATTGATCTTTGGGGTTATGCCAATCCAATCATTGAATCAGAATATCATAACTGTTCTGCTTGGGAATGGAAGGTTAACCATATTTATGAAACACCCTATGATAAGTTTCAACACATCGGTATAGCGCTTCCTATCGATGATACATATTTAATTGTCATTGCAAATAAACCAAAGAAATCTATTGTTGGTCATTTTATACTTTGTTTGGGTAATACTAATGCAGGTTTCATTGAATATTTACTGAATACAGTATCATTTATTAGATGAAGTGAACAACAAACAGGTAAGGGTTACTCCAGAATCCTACAATTACTTTTATGTATCCCGCATTATCCCCCTTTCATTTCGCTGAGACGCACAGAAATATTAGGAAATAAGCTTCATGCTGTCTGAGCGTAGCGAGTTTATGAAGCGCCGAATATTTTGAGCATCGAAGGAAGCCGCAGGCCTAAATGTCGGGGCGTGTTTTTTGGTTACTTTTTGCACGAGCAAAAAGTAACATTAAATGACTGGATTGTTTCTCCGCACCTGCTACGAGCCCTTCGGGCCGCTTCGCGTGGCAAAACGGCTATCCTGCCTTGGTCATGCCTCCGCAGGAATGACAAAACTTATCACAAATTCTCCTTAATATACCCCTCAACAATCCCTTCCAAAACATTCAATGGTACTGAACCTTGCGACAAAATCGCATCATGGAATGTACGAATATCAAACTTCTCACCGAGTTCTTTTTCAGCTTTTCTGCGCAATTCCCAGATTTTGATTTCACCCAGTTTATAGGACAAGGCTTGTGCCGGCCAGCCGATGTAGCGGTCGATTTCGGTGCGGACATTGTGTTTGGACAAGGCGGTGTTTTCTTCCATCAGTTTGATGGCCTCTTCCCTGCTCATACCCATGGCGTGCATTCCGGTATCGACCACCAGCCGCATGGCGCGCCACATTTCATAGGTCAGGCGACCAAATTCGGAGTATGGATCTTGATAAAACCCAACTTCCTTTGCCAGTTTTTCGCAATACAAACCCCAGCCTTCGCCATAGGCTGAAATATAACTGTAGCGACGGAAGTCCGGTAGAAAGTCCAACTCCTTGCTCAAAGCTCCTTGCAAATGATGACCTGGAACGGCTTCGTGAAAAGTTAGTGCTTCGAGATTATAAAGTGGTCTTTTTTCCAGTGCATAGGTATTGACCCAATATTGTCCGGGACGAGTGGAATCCAATGGAGCCGGAGCATATCGACCGGTGGTGTAGTTGGGAGCAATGCTTGCAGGAACCGGATTGACAGTGTAAGGCTGCCTCGGTAGTTTAGTAAATAATTCCGGTAGTTTGCCATCCATACGCTTGGCGATATAACTGGCTTCTTTGAGAAGTTCTTCCGGGGTTTTGGCATAAAATTGTTCATCAGTTCGCAGAAACTCCAGAAATTCGGCAAAACTGCCTTTAAATCCAACTTGTTTGATGACTTCTTCCATCTCGGAGCGGATTCTTTTGACTTCCTGCCAGCCGATTTGATGAATTTCCTCAGGGGTTAAATCCAGCGTGGTGTATTCCTTAATTTGTTGCTGATAATAGGCTTTTCCGTCTGGCAAAGATGTTACAGCAATATCTTCTCTGGCATTGGGAATGTAGTCATTCACCATAAATTCCTTGAAATTCGCGTAAGATGGTTGGATTTGCCGCGAAATGATGTCTTTTGCCTGATTTTGAAACTTTGTGAATGTCTTTTCATCAATGAACTGTGGTTTGTTTTTCAGCGGTTTGAAATAAACCGAATCTTCAACATCATCTACAATGTACTTCTGAATAAACTGGGGATAATGTTCAATAATGACTTTCGGTTGAGTTCTGCCCTCTTTCAAACCGGCGCGCATGTTGTCGATATTCTGCTGCATCACGTCGTCCACCTGAGAAAGTTTTGAAAGATAGTTTTTAAAATCCTTTTCAGTTTTCAGATTGGCATATTGGGCTATAAAAGCCAGATTGACATGAAAAGAGCCTTCGGAGTTGATTGGCATTTGGTATTCCTTGAAGTCAATATCAGCAATTTCGTCATGTAATTTTTGTGTAAACATATCATAGTTGATTTGTTGCTCGGAACTGAGTTTTGAGCGTTTGATTTTATGCAAACCTTTCTGTAACTCTTCAAGTTTGGCTTTGACTTGCAGAATATAGGCCTCACTCGCCGGTGTCAGCTCTCCATCCTTGTTTTCATAACTCAAATCCTGAATTTCCTGCCAACCGGATTCCAGAAAATTCAGCATTTTTTTATCATATCGAGTATTTCCGGCAATGCAATAACCCGAAAATACAGTCAAAAAAATCATTAAAAAGCGAAGTGAAAGCAGTTGCATAGAAGTTCCAAAATATTTATTATCAGCTATCATAGCACCATTCAAAAGTTAAATAAAAATCTTGTTGAAAAATTTAAAATTAACCAGAAATCAATAGACTAGAGACATTTATTATTAATTTATGCTATAACTAGCACTGAATTCACGTTCTATTGAGGATTGCTATGAGAATCATTATTTTTGTATCACTTTGTTTATTATTCACAACTGCCAATGCCAAGCAGAAATACTATAAATGGACCGATGAAAACGGTAATGTGCATTATTCAGAGAAAAAACCGGAGGATAAAGAGGCACAGGAATTAAAAATTCGCTCAAAAGCTCCAAAGCCACAGGAAACAGTCAGCGAAGAAGCCAATACAGATAAGGAATTACCTCCCGATCAACAAGCTGTTGAAGATTTCAATCGCAATGAACAAGCCAAAGCCAAAGAAGCTCAGGATCAAGCCAATTGTGAAATTGCAAAGAAAAACTTGCAAACTTTGGAAAGTCGAAACCGTGTCAAACGAGTCAACCCGGCAACCGGTGAGGAAATTTATATGGATAACACTGAAGTTGAAAAAATGATAACTGTTGCAAAACAATCCATTAGAAATTTGTGTAAATAAAACAATGAAAAGAAGAAATTTAGTCAAAGCTCTTAGTGTTGGAGCTATTGCAGGAGCGATTTCAGCTTGCAAACCCAAAGCTCAGGATTGTACGAATTCAACAACAGCTAATACAAAAACCTACAAGTGGAAAATGGTAACAGCCTGGCCAAAGAATTTTCCCGGACTAGGTACAGGAGCGAATTTTCTGGCTGAAATCATCAATTCCATGAGTGGTGGAAGATTGCAAATTACTGTTTACGGTGGTGGCGAACTTGTACCGCCATTGGAAGTTTTTGATGCTGTTTCCAGAGGCACCGCTGAAATGGGACACGCAGCAAGTTACTACTGGAGAGGCAAGGTTCCTGAGGCTCAATTTTTCGGAGCAGTTCCTTTTGGCATGAACGCACAAGAAATGAACGGCTGGATATATCATGGCGGTGGGCTGGAGTTATGGACAGAGTTATATAAACCTCATAATCTGGTTCCTTTTCCTGTAGGCCATTCAGGCGTACAAATGGGTGGCTGGTTTAACAAGGAAATCAACACTAAAGATGATTTGAAAGGATTAGTAATGCGAATTCCAGGGCTTGGCGGTGATGTTCTCGCTCGTGCCGGTGGTTCACCCAAATTATTGCCCGGATCAGAATTATTCACTTCTTTACAAACCGGAAACATTGATGCCACCGAATGGGTTGGGCCATACAATGATTTGGCATTTGGTTTGTATCAGGCAGCTAAATACTATTATTATCCGGGATGGCATGAGCCAACAGCTTGTCTGGAAGGAATTGTCAACAAGCAGGCTTATGATTCTCTGCCGGAAGATTTGCAGGAAATTATTCGAATTGCTTGTATAGCAGCCACGCAAAATATGCTGGCAGATTATACAGCGAAGAATAATACCGCCTTGGAAACACTTGTCAATGAACATCACGTCCAACTCCGAAAATTCCCGGATGAGGTTTTGGAAGAGCTGAAAATACAGGCTCATGAGGTTGTTGAAGAATTGGGCAATCAGTCTGAAATAGGCAAAATGATCTATCAGTCTTATAAAACTTTTGCCGAGAAAACCCGTAATTGGTTGGAAGTATCTGAGAAAGCGTATTTGCAAGCTCGGTAAAATTTCTTTCCAATGGAAATTTTTAACCTCAGTCCTTTTGTAAAGATTCAATTTGAAATATATCCGGCATTGCATGAAATGTCGGATAATGAACTGGATTTGCAATCAGATTGGGAACTCTTTCAGCTTCAGAATTCAAACCTTGATGTTTTTTCTCTGTTGCGAAACTATCGGCAGTCACGACTGGCTTTGATTGCCACGCAGGATTTAAAGCACTTCGATTTACTGAAAACCTTAAGGCTCACCAGTCAACTGGCACGACTTTTAATCCGTAAGGCTTATGAGTACGCGCTTACCGAACATGAAGAGAAATTCGGGCAAATTATCAACAATGGAGAAACTGCCAAACTGATTATCTTTGCCCTCGGCAAACTTGGCGGTAATGAACTGAATTATTCTTCGGATGTGGATTTGGTGTTTTGTTACACCGCCAATGGAGAATCCAATGGTCGGAAATGTATTGATGCACAAAGCTATTTTCAGCGTTTGGGACAACGAATTATTCAAATTCTGGAAACAACCACAACTGATGGAATTGTCTATCGGGTAGATATGCGATTACGTCCTTTCGGTAGTGCTTCGCCTTTGGTTTGTACCACCGATTACTTAATTCATTACCTCGAATCCGAAGGCAGAGACTGGGAGCGTTATGCATGGCTTCGGGCTTCCTGCATTGCCGGAGATATTGAAAGCGGTGGGAAAACCATACACAGCATTCAACCTTTCATCTATCGTAAATATCTGGATTACAATGTTTATGAATCTTTACGGCAAATCAAACAACAGATTATCAGAAAACAGTTTGAAGATTTGGACAATATCAAACTCGGAAGAGGTGGAATTCGTGAAATCGAATTCATAGTCCAAACTTTACAACTGACATTTGCCGGTAGAAATCAACAACTTCGTGGCAATGATTTATGGTTTCAACTTCAGCAGTTGAAGCAATATAAACACCTCAACTCTGAGGAATTTGAAAAGCTGTCAAATGCATGGATGTTTCTGCGTCGTTTGGAAAATCTTTGCCAAATCATCAATGACACCAGCACTCATCATTTACCAAACGATCAACAAACTCTGGCTCTATCTTTGAATCTCAAAAACAGCGATGATTTGTTAAGAGAATTGCGCACTCACCGAGCAAATGTGAATGAGGTTTTCCAACAATTATTCTCTGAAAAGAATAACAAACCAACGACAAACAAACCGGAAATTCAAAAAATCAAAGACCAGGTTGCTGAGAAAAATTTTCCGAAATCAATCAAACATAAAATTTATGATACATGGGACGCAATGTCTCAATTACTGACTCCGTTTAATCGACAAGATGCAATCATTGAGCGGTTTCAGAAAATCATCAATGCCATCAGTAAAAGAAGCAGTTATCTTTCTATGTTGATTGAATCGCCTTTAATTTTGGAAAAATTACTTCATCAAATTTCCCAAAGTCATTATTTTTCAGATTCCATCGCCAAAAATCCGATGCTGCTGGAGAGTTTATTTCACAGTATTGACAACAATGATTTTCACATCTCTGAGCAATGGGATTTATTAATCAGAAAACAGAAATCTCAGGATGAAGAGCAGTTCCATGAGTTGCTTTGTCAGTTCAAGCAAATGATTCAATTTAAAACTGTTTCCGCTTTTTTTGATGAAATCATTAATACTGTTCAAGCCTCAAAAATATTAACACATCTCGCTGAATTTATTCTCAAAAAAGTGATTGAGCAATCATGGCAACAAACGCAAAAAAGACGGCCTTCCTCAGTTTGCAATAATGATTTAATCGCTATTGCCTATGGCTCACTCGCTGTTGGGAATATGCATCTGAACTCCGACTTTGATATTGTCTTTATTTCCCAAAACGAGTTGTCGGGTGAGGATTATCGTTTTGTCATACGTTGGATAAAACGAATTATCAATATGT
>JAGRJP010000275.1 GCA_020442665.1 Lysobacterales bacterium | reverse complement strand
ATTCTAAAAGTGTTTTGGCTTGAGAATCCTTGATTCTTAACGCCGGTTTTCCTCTTTCAATCACATAAAACTGAAAAGTATCAACTGTGAAAATAGTTGGTGAGCCACTTGAATCCATTTTCACTTCAATTTTTTCAGTGACCGGATTATCATTGGCTTTAATATCAACATCAATGGCTGGCTTAAAAGTGATTTGATTTCCATCCAGATTGAAAACACCAATATTTTCAGGCCCATGTAATAATACAATTTTATTATCTGCAGATGCACCAATTGAGTTTTCACCCTTATAAAGCCATTCCATTCCTACCAAACTCACCCAGCCATGAGGTTTTCTTAAACTTTCTGAGCGGGCCTGCTTCCAATCCTCTAAATCTTTTTGCCAATTTTCAGCGGCAAATGCACTTAAGCTACTCAAAAATAAACAAGCAATCATTATCTTTTTCATTTTTTCTCTCTTTATTGGTTAATTACACAACCGAAGTTTTTGTTGAGTTTTATAGTTTCGCCACTACTACTCCATGAACCGGACAATGGCGGAGCCAAATTAATTTCAGCAGACATTGAGCCGCTTGAGTCTGTGTTGTATTGAGTTGTTATTGTTCCCACTGGAATCAATTGTAAAGGAGTTGCTTCACAATCAGGGCAAAAACCATTTACAACTTGATTCATTATTGTTTCATTTGTCTCAATTGTGCTTGTACCTATTATCCAACGCGGTAAACCAAACTCATCATAATAATAGAAAATAATATTTTCCTCAGATTCAGTAGCAATTATTGCACTTCCAAAACCAGGACTAACAGGATGATGCCACAATCCTGTTATATCTAATTGGGTGCTATTAATTGATGGACAACTTTGCCCTGATGCATAAACAGAACGAATTTTCTCGGAGTAAATTTTATCCGGCATAGAAATAGTAATGATAGCATTTCTTTCTCCATAATAAACAAGGGATACGGTACCGAATTCTTGCCCATGAGCATTTGTACCTGTCCAGCCAAATTGTCTTAGTATTCCTGTCCATTGATTCTGAGGTGTAATAGCTCCAGCAGCTTGATACCAAGTAGGCTGGTTGTTTTTATCATAAGTATACCATGTTGCTGCTTGAAATGAATTAGTTTGTATCAAATCAATTCCCCAGCCACTTCTTAACGGATTGTACCAGTTACTTTGATTTGGTAATATTAAGAAATTTTGATTATATTGAACACTTGCTTTCAATGCCCAATATTGAACATTAGCACTATTATTTTGTGCAACCTCTATATACCAACGAGTTGGAGGCTGATTACTTATGTCAACCTCTAAGCTGGTTTCAGGAATCCAACCTTGTGGGACAGGACTTGGATAAGGTATTGGATCAAACTCCAGTGTATATTCAGGTTGTAAAACAGATAAATCTGGTTTTATGTCCAGTGGATTAAAATCAAATGTGGTCTTGTATAGCCTTATAATTTGACTTTGACCAAAACTTGAAAAAGTAATTTTTGAAGCACCCAAACCTGTATCAATATAGATATTAGAATATTCTTCACTTCCAAGATGATTAAACTCTGCGACCTCATTATTAAGCGAATACAGCTTTCCATTAGTAAAGTTAGGTGCTGTGATTTTGATAGGTATAACTGCTGTTTTGCCAATACTATCAGCATCCGCCCCTACATTAATCACTCCATAATAATCATCTGAATTTGCAAATTGCGGTAATTCATAGATCACATCAAGTTCCACATTTTCTGATGTTTTTACAGGGCCCTTTGCGTATAATCCTGTGCCATTGATGAGCCCTACTCCATAATCAAAATTTGCTTTCTGTGCCTTTTCAGCAACAGTAAAATCTGCTCTTTTTGATGTCACATTATTGTTCCCTGAGTATCTATTGTCTGTCAAAATCCAATACTTACCGGGTTTTACATTGCGCAGGACACAGGTTTTTGATGATGAGAACCCGACTTTTTCACAAAGTATTTCACGTTTATCCGGTGTGTCATTAATATCTAAATCTTGTCCGATATACAAATCAGCTTGATTATCACCTTCAATTTCAACAATTAAAGCGACTTTTTCATTATTAATCGCAAATGTTGAATAATGAGAACTTGATGATGAGATATATTCACCATCGTCATTAAAGGGATAAGTGTTATCGTTTGGACTTAAAAAGAAACTTTGAGTTTCCGGAGCAATTATTTTAGAGCCTTGATAAACTGCCTCAGTCATTGGTGTTATTCCACTCAAATTAATTTCGAAACGCCCATGGCGTGTTGTACTGGTTTTATTGACAATTTGAGGATAATTCCCAGATGGAACATAGACCGCAACGGGTAGTTTAGATACAGATGGTGCTAAAGTATCAACCATTGGGTCGATATTGCTAGCTGATTTGACCTCAAAAAGTATTTTGGCTTCTGCCCAATCACCAATAACATTATTGGCAGTTGCATCAATATCAATGGTTA
>JAGRJP010000274.1 GCA_020442665.1 Lysobacterales bacterium | reverse complement strand
TTGCACTTCGTTGTTGAATCCAGCAATTACTATACATTAGTCTATGATAGTATTATAATTTTTTTGTTGAGTTTATCACCTCAATTTAGTGGAACGACTATCTTGTTAAAACGGTCTGATAAAAATATTTCCTTGAGGTAGATAATTGCAAATACATAATAACCTTTGCATCCTGGAATGAATTGTATAAAATATTACAGATATAGTTTTTAAATTAGGGGATTATTATGTTTTGGGTGTTTTTGTTAACTATGATTATTGTCGGTGCGATTGCTGCATCTGGATTCATTCAGAGCAAAGTCGAGCAAAGTAAAGTGGCATTTGAGTTTTCAAAACCTTATGAAGGTTGGATTGGGCTTGTTTCACTTGTTCTAGGTTTATACTGGTTTTTTGAACTTCTCTTTAATCTTGGCACAAGGCTGAAATGGGTTCCGGTGTTGACAATAATTTATTTGGTTGCAATTGTAGTATTAATTGTTCTTGCATTGATGATGTCTAAAAGTTTATTAAAAAGCCTTATGGGTGAGAATAAAGCATCAGAGTTTGTTGACAGTACAGCTGGTAAATTTGAGTCTCTGAAGGAAAAACTAGGTCTGGTTGCTATAGGCTTAGCTCTCTTACTTTTTATAATCAGAATCACATAAATTAATTATTAGTGTTTAAACAAAGCCTCTTAGGAAATTAATTTTTTAAGGGGCTTTTTTATATCTTTTCAATTGCCCAATCAATGGGTTGGATTCCATTCTCAATAAGATATTGATTGCACTTTGAAAAATGTTTACATCCAAAGAATCCTCGATGAGCTGAAAGCGGACTTGGATGGACTGTTTTCAAAATTAGGTTTTCATCAGGGTTAATTGAAGCTCCTTTTTTATGAGCATAAGATCCCCATAGCATGTAAACAATGTGTGTATGATGCTGATTGAGTTCTGAAATAATTTTATCGGTAAAAGTTTCCCAGCCTTTGTTTTGATGACTTCCTGCCATACTTTGATTAACAGTAAGAACACTATTTAGCATCAAAACTCCCTGATTCGCCCAGCTCTGTAAATTTCCATGGTTTGGAACTTGAAAACCAATATCATCATGGATTTCTTTGTAGATATTTTTAAGAGAAGGAGGAATTTGAACTCCTTTATTCACTGAAAAACACAATCCGTGTGCCTGATTCGGACCATGATAGGGATCTTGCCCGATAATAACAACTTTCACTTTTTCCAGCGGTGTAGAGTTCAGAGCATTGAAAATATTTTCACCTTTGGGAAAAATAACCTTACCTTGTTGTTTTTGTGCTAACAAAAAGGACTTCAAATTTTTCATATAAGGGAGTTCAAACTCATGCTTTAGGACATTCAGCCAGCTGGGATGGAGTTTGACTTCAGCCATAGACTAAGATCTTGCTGAATTCATTTGGAACTGTTTGAAACGAATCTGGAACTGGACTTTTTTTATGAGAATTTCGTTATCGACCGGTTTTAGGACTAAATCATTAGCACCGGATTTGAGGATTTTCTTTTGATTTTTTTCGTTCTCATCGCCTGTCATCACGACCATTGGAAGCTCAATTTTATTGATCTGTAGAATCTCACGTACATACTCAATCAGCCATTGAGCCGTTTCATTATCTTTCAAATAATAATCGGAAAGAATCACATCATATTTAGTAATCGCATGTTCTTTATTTTCCAATAATTCGATGGCATCCGTAATTGACAAAACATGATCACATGACAGCTCGTGATTTGCGAGATTTTTCTTAGTTGCATGGGCAACAACTCTGGAATCTTCGATATACAAAACGTGACCTTTGACATTTTCTTCCGGTGCAAGAATCCCTTTAATAAAAAACTCCAGACCGCTTTGACCTTTTGACTTATCTAAATAATCAGTCACATCGGCATCCATGTGTCTTTGTTGAACCCGGTTGTCAACATCTCCGGAGATAACAAGAACAGGAATGTAATGTTGATTGGCACGAACAAATTTACAAATTTCCACACCATCACCATCAGATAAGAGCAAAGATGTAATGAGCATGTCAATCGAGTTATCGGTAATAATCTCTTTAGCTTGAGCCACATTGTCAGCTAAAAAAATTTCACTATCAGGTTTAATTTTTTGAACTGTTTTTTTGGTTAGGGCTCGTGCTAATTTTGAGTTATCAACGATAAGTATATTTGCAATTTCGGACATTTAACCTGCAATCAAACAAAAGTAATCACATTTTACTAGATGCTTATATGATTTACTAGAACAGATTGGCAGAATTCAATGAAAGCGATTTTGCAGAAAATTGAAATTTTTCATAAATTTGTTGTCATAATTTTTGGCAAGATTTCAATTGATGATTTGCTTTCATTAAGATGAGAACTGGTTTATTATGTTTAAAAAAACAAATGGAGAATACATTGCAGAATCAACTGATACTCAAAGCGATTGAAGAGGTGAGTCACAAGTTATTTGACAAACAAAAACAGATAGAGTTAGCTTTTGCATGTATTCTTGCAAACGGGCATTTGCTTATTGAAGACAAACCAGGTTTAGGTAAAACCACTCTGGCGAATGCCATGGCTCAAGTATTGGGTTTAAGTTTCAGAAGAATTCAGTTTACCAGCGACATGCTTCCAAGTGATGTTTTGGGCGTTTCAATTTTTCAGCCAAACACGTCTGAGTTTAAGTTTTTTCAAGGACCAATTTTTACACGACTGTTGCTGGCTGATGAATTGAACCGTGGTACTCCAAGAACTCAGAGCGCTTTGTTGGAGGCGATGGCTGAGAAGCAGGTTAGTGTCGATGGCAAAACTTATCCACTGGAAAAACCATTTTTTGTGATTGCCACGCAAAATCCAACAGATGAAGCCGGAACATTTCCTTTACCGGATTCACAACTGGATCGATTTACGGTCAGTATTTCACTCGGTTATCCTTCTGAACAATCTGAAAGACAACTCTATTCGGATCAGTTTGCTTCCGCTTTTAGAACACCTTTGAAAAAAGTAGTTGATGAGAAACATCTTCTCCAGGTTCAGGAATATATTGAGTCGCTTTATGCCGGAGATGAAGTTAAAGATTATCTTCAACAATTGGTTGCCAAAACCCGTAATCACAGTCTTCTTGTTGATGGACTATCTCCAAGAGCCGGTTTGGCAATGTACCGATTGTCTCAAGCATTGGCCTTTATCAGCGGTCGTGATTTTGTCATTCCAGAGGATGTAAAAAACGCCTTTATGCCGGTTGCGCAGCATAGGATGAGAAGTCGTTCTGTTCAGAAAAAAGTGAAGAATATCTTATCGGAAATTCTGCATGAAACAAAAATCCCGTAATTCAGAATCATTAAAAGACCGACTGTTTGCCCAATTTGCTCCGAATCTGGTTTTGCATAAAAGTCCCGAAACTTTGCCTCTGAACTTAAATTGGAGACGAATTTTTGTATTACCGACAAAGCCCGGAATATTCTTTGGATTTGTTACTTTTTTGATGCTGATTGCCAGTCTGAATTTTAATAATAATCTGGGTTTAATGATGACATTCTTGCTGTTTGGAATTGCTCAGGTTGCACTTTACAGAACTTTTTTAAACTTGAAGAGTTTGACAATTCATCATGTTGAGGCTCAGCCGGTTTTTGCCGGTGAAGTCGCAATATTTAAATTGTACTTAAAAACAACTGAAACCAAATTTGATATTAGTACAAAGAATAAGAGCTATGAAAATAGCGTGTTGGAGGTGATACCTGATCAACTCAGTAGTATTAAACACCGGCTGAAATCACAGAAAAGAGGGTGGTTGCAATGTGATAAGGTTAAAATTTACAGCTCTTTTCCGTTTGGAATTTTTTACGCCTGGGTTTGGGTGAATATTGGTGAGAAATGTTTGGTTTATCCAATTCCGGAGGTG
>JAGRJP010000273.1 GCA_020442665.1 Lysobacterales bacterium | reverse complement strand
AAAATTTGCAAATAGATTTTGATAGTGGAAAACAAATTCAAATCAAATACAAAAGCACAGCTGGAGGTTTGACTCAGGATAGGGATTCATTCTTTATTGAAAAAGCTGTTTATCAAACCATTGGCGACTTTCTGGTATTTAAAAAGCTCAATCCTGATGCTGAGGAAACGAACTTCGACGAAGTTAATAATTTACCCAAAAACCTCGAATTGCAAGTTACTTCTGCCGGTGAAAAACTGGATATTCCATCCGGATTCAATCAGGCAGTCCCCGGAATTTTGGTGATGTTCATCATGATGATTGCCCTCTCCAGTGGCGCTCAAAGTTTGTTTCTGGAACGACAATCAGGAGTTCTCAAAAGAATGGCAGCATCGCCACTGACTCGAAAAGAAATCATTATGGGAAAATGGCTGGGTAAATGGTTTATCACTTTGCTGCAAATGATTTATGGTATGTTGATTGGCTGGTTGATATTCAAAATCTACTGGGGAAATCACATCGTTTCCATCATTTTGATTTTATTGTTGTGGGCAGCATTTAACTCTGCACTCGCCGTATTGCTAGGAAGTTTTGCCAAATCAGAAGGACAAGTGAGTGCTATTGCCACCATTTTTTCTCTGCTAATGGCAGCATTGGGCGGCTGCTGGTGGCCGATTGAAATCACACCCGAGTGGATGCAATTACTGGCATCAATTCTTCCAACCGGCTGGGTCATGGACTCTATGCACGAGCTGATGTATTTTGGTGGTCAAATTTCTGAAATCCTGCCACAAATTCTGGCTTTGGCTGTGCTGTCGGTGATTGCTTTTTTTAGTGCCGTGAAGCGTTTTCGGTTTTATTGAATTTAATGTCTGCTGAATTTGAGAGCCGGAAACAATGAACTTTAAATATTTAGCTCTGGGAATTTTATCAGTTCCTTTGTTACCACTGTTATACTTCGATGCCAAACGGGTACGCAGGAAAATTCCACAGTTGCATGAAGCAAGCAACACTGAGGGATTTTGCAAGTCCGATGAATCTTCAGAGATACCATTAAAACTACTGACCATCGGCGAAAGTACCATAGCAGGAGTCGGTGTTGAATCACACGAAACAGGATTCAGCGGAACACTGGCAAAAGAACTTTCTGAAAAAACGTCAAAAGGTGTCGAATGGAAAGTTTATGCCAAAAGTGGTTATTCCAGTAAAGATATTATTGAAAAAATCCTGCCATCAATTGATGAAAAAGAAGTTGACATCATCGTCCTGGGAATGGGAGCCAATGATGCTTTTACTCTCAACACTCCGGGACAATGGAAAAAAAACATCATTGAAATCATCACTCACCTGCAAACAAAATATCCGCAAGTGCAAATCTGTTTCACCAGCATGCCACCGATAAAAAAGTTTCCGGCATTCAGTTTTTCCATGCGCTTTGTGCTTGGTAATCTGGTCGAAAATTTAGGTGAAGAACTGGCAAGAACGGTTCAATCATTCGAAAATGTCTCCTATTATGACAAACCCATAGATGTTGAAAAATGGTGCAGAGAGTTGGGAATAGAACCTAAACCGGAACTGTTTTTCAGCGACGGTGTTCATCCCTCAGAACTCACTTATCAGATTTGGGCGAAGGATACGGCATTAGAGATTTCAAAATCTTCTGTTATTTATTCGCCTCGTCCTGAGACTCACCATCTTCCATGATGGTTTACATGAAAATTCTTTCC
>JAGRJP010000272.1 GCA_020442665.1 Lysobacterales bacterium | reverse complement strand
GCACCGCTCAGAAACTCGATAAACTAGGAATGCGTGGTTCAAACACTTGCGAATTAGTTTTTGATAATTGCGTGATTCCAGCTGAAAACATTTTGGGCGAAGTGAATCAAGGTGTTCAAATCCTTATGAGCGGTTTGAATACCGAAAGATTGGTTTTATCCGGTGGTCCGATTGGAATCATGCAAGCAGCATTGGATATAGCCGTTCCTTACACGGCTCAACGCAGTCAGTTTGGCAAACATTTGGGGCAATTCGGTTTAATGCAGGCAAAAATTGGCGAAATGTACACCAAGTTACAATCAAGTAAATATTTCGCTTATGGAATTGCACAAAATTATGACAGAAAAGTCGAGTCTCGCTTAGACCCGGCTGCCTGTTTATCCTTTGCTTCAAGAAATGCCGTTGATGTTGCCTTGGAAGCAATTCAAGTTTTGGGTGGCAATGGTTATATCAACGAAAACCCAACCGGTCGTTTGCTCAGAGATGCTAAACTCTACGACATCGGAGCCGGAACCAATGAAATCCGCCTGATGTTGATTGGTCGTGAATTGTACAGAGAAGCAAAATCCTAAATTATTCTAATTCTGTTTAAACTCAGGATAGGCGACAAGTCCGCATTCGCTGATGTCCAGGCCTTCAATTTCTTCCTCTTCGCTCACTCTTAAGCCCATAGTGATTTTGAGGATAAACCAGAACAAAAAAGACAAGGTAAACACAAATACACCAATTAACAGAACACCTTTTAATTGAGCTAGAATTGTTGATGCTGAGGTAAAGCCGACAGCTATTGTTCCCCAAATTCCACAAACCAGATGGACTGATAAGGCGCCAACCGGGTCGTCAATTTTGAGTTTATCAAATAAAGGAACGGCGAAAACAATCAAAATACCTCCGATGATTCCGACTATGGCAGAATATTCCGGTGATTGATTTGGAGCGGCAGTGACTGAAACCAATCCTGCAAGAACTCCGTTTAGAACCATAGTTAAGTCCACTTTTTTGTACATCAGCTGTGTCAATAATGCTGCGGTAAACCCACCGAAAACTGCTGCCATATTGGTATTAACAACAACTGTTGCAATCGCATTGATGTCCGTTTTTGAATCCATTGACAGTTGTGAACCACCATTAAAACCAAACCAGCCCATCCAAAGAATAAAAGTCCCTAACGTTGCCAAAGGCATAGAAGAACCGGGAATCGGTCTAACTTGACCTTTCTTGGAATACTTGCCTTTTCTGGCTCCAAGTAGCAAAACACCGGCGAGAGCTGCCCAGCCACCAACACTATGAACAATGGTTGAACCGGCAAAATCACTGAAACCTTGTAATATTCCATCTTCACCGGTCAGAGTCTCACCCCAAGTCCAATGCCCTTGGATTGGATAAATAATCCCACTTAGAATAATGACAAATATTAGAAATGGCCAAAGTTTCATACGTTCAGCAATTGTTCCTGAAATGACCGAGGAAGCCGTTGCAACAAACATAACCTGAAAGAAAAAGTCGCTCATACCGGAATGTTTATCATCGCTTAAGTGACTCATTAAGTAACCATAACCCATAAATGAAGAGCCATCTGCATACATGATGTCATAACCCACAATGTAAAACATGATGCAACTGATTGAAAATAAAGAGATATTTTTTAGAAGTATGGTTGAATTGTTTTTTGTGCGAGTGAGCCCGGCTTCAAGCATGGAAAAGCCGGCTGCCATCCACATCACCAGAATTCCTGAAAAAATAAACAAGAATGTGTTCAATATGTAACTCGTTTCTTCTGTCATTTTCTTTTCCCGATATTGATGGAGTGAATTTTGGAGTGTCAGAGGATTAACACTTCGGGATTTAATAATAGTATTGTGGTGAAATTGACAAGAGAAATATTGAAATATTAGTAACTGCTAATAAAAAGCCGGAATTATTGCTGATTCCGGCTTATAAATGTGACTATTTTTAAAATCTAGTGATGATGTCCGCCTTCACCATGAACATGTCCGTGCTCAATTTCAGTATCTGTGGCTTCACGAATGTTTGTCACTTCGACTGCAAAATTGAGTTGAACTCCGGCAAGCGGATGATTGTTATCAACAAATATATGGTCATCAGCAACTTCTGCCACTTTCACAATGGTCATTTGACCATCGGCTGTTTGCCCTTGGAACTGCATACCAACTTCAATTTCAACATCAGCAGGGAATTGAGTTCTTGGAACTTTATGAACCAAATCCTTGTTATATTCTCCGTAGGCTTCTGCAGGTGGAATGCTGACATCAAATTTATCGCCAACCGCTTTGCTCATCAAAGCATTTTCAAGTCCGGGGATAATATTCTGAGCACCAATCAAAAAGCTGAATTTACCGTCTTCTGATTTATCAATAACATTATTTTCACTATCTGTTAATACATACTTAATGCTTACGACATTTTTATCTTCTATTTTCATATTTTACTTACTTTTGTTTAAATCTTTTATAACTGCTGCAAGGAAGCGAGCAGCCTCGCCACCGGTAACAGCACGATGATCAAATGTCAAAGACAAAGGAATCATGCGATGAACCTCAAAACCACCCAAGACCGGAACCACTTCCTGCAATAACTTACCGGCTGCAATGATAGCAACACAAGGTGGTGTGATAACCGGTGTCGCATAGCGACCGGCAAAAACGCCGAAGTTAGACAACATAATCGTGAAATCTTTCATATCCTGTGGGGGAATGCTGCGAGATTTGACTTGATCTTTGATAGTGTTCATACCTTGGCGAACCTGAGCGGCATCTCTTTTCTCACAGTTACGCATGGTTGGAACGAACAAACCATCGGGAGTATCAACGGCAATTCCGATATCGACATGAGAAATCAGTCTTCTTGCCAGTT